>JBASJO010000001.1:0-2029 GCA_049655365.1 Rhodoferax sp.
GGCCGCTGGCCCACCCCTACCGCTATGTGGCGCACAACGGCGAGATCAACACCGTCAAGGGCAACTACAACTGGATGAAGGCGCGCGAAGGCGTGATGAGCTCGCCGGTGCTCGGCGCCGACCTGCAAAAGCTCTACCCCATCAGTTTTCCCACCCAGTCCGACACCGCCACCTTCGACAACTGCCTGGAATTGTTGACCATGGCCGGTTACCCGATCAGCCAGGCTGTGATGATGATGATCCCGGAACCCTGGGAAAACCACACCAGCATGGACGAGCGCCGCCGCGCTTTTTATGAATACCACGCCGCCATGCTCGAGCCCTGGGACGGTCCGGCCAGCATTGTCTTCACCGATGGCCGCCAGATTGGCGCCACGCTGGACCGCAATGGCTTGCGTCCGTCGCGTTACTGCATCACCGATGACGACCTGGTGGTGATGGCTTCCGAGTCCGGTGTGCTGCCTTTCCCCGAGAGCAAGATTGTGCGCAAGTGGCGTCTGCAGCCTGGCAAGATGTTCATGATCGACCTGGAGCAGGGCCGCATGGTGGACGACGACGAGCTCAAGGCCACGCTGGCCAACGGCAAGCCTTACAAGCAGTGGATCGAGAACCTGCGCATTCGCCTCGATGACGTGCAGGGTGGTGGCGAACCCGCCAGCGCGTCCGAGTCCGAGGGCAACTTGCTCGACCGCCAGCAGGCTTTTGGCTTCACCCAGGAAGACCTCAAGTTTTTGATCGCCCCGATGGCGGCCAATGGCGAAGAAGCGATTGGTTCCATGGGCAACGACAGCCCGCTGGCGGTGCTGAGCGACAAGAACAAGCCGCTGTACAACTACTTCAAGCAGTTGTTCGCCCAGGTGACCAATCCGCCGATCGACCCGATCCGTGAAGCCATCGTGATGAGCCTGGTGTCCTTCGTTGGCCCCAAACCCAACCTGCTCGACATCAACCAGGTCAATCCGCCGATGCGCCTGGAGGTGAGCCAGCCGGTGCTCAACTTTGCCGACATGGCCAAGCTGCGCGACATTGCCAAACACACCCATGGCAAGTTCCACAGCTACACCATCGACATCACCTACCCCCTGAGCTGGGGCCGCGAAGGGGTCGAAGCCAAGCTGGCCTCGCTGTGCGCCGAGGCGGTGGACGCCATCAAGAACGGCAACAACATCCTGATCATCAGCGACCGTGGCATGAACGCGACCCAGGTCGCTATTCCCGCCTTGCTGGCGTTGTCGGCCATTCACCAGCACCTGGTGCGCGAGGGCTTGCGCACCACGGCCGGTCTGGTGGTCGAAACCGGCACTGCGCGCGAAGTGCACCACTTTGGTGTGCTCGCGGGTTACGGCGCCGAGGCCATCCACCCGTATCTGGCGATGGAAACCCTGGCCAGCATCTGCAAGGACCTGCCGGGCGATTTGAGCGCCGACAAGGCCATTTACAACTACGTCAAGGCAGTCGGAAAGGGCCTGTCCAAGATCATGTCCAAGATGGGCGTGTCGACCTACATGAGCTACTGCGGCGCGCAATTGTTCGAGGCCATTGGCCTGTCCACTGACACCATCGACAAATACTTTACCGGCACCCCGAGCAGGGTCGAAGGCATTGGCGTGTTCCAGATTGCCGAAGAAGCCATCCGCATGCACAAGGCGGCTTATGGCGCCGATCCGGTGCTGGCCAACCGCCTGGACGCCGGCGGTGAGTACGCCTGGCGCGCCCGCGGTGAAGAGCACATGTGGTCGCCTGACGCCATTGCCAAGCTGCAGCACAGCACGCGCGCCAACAACTGGAACACCTACAAGGAATACGCCCAGCTCATCAACGACCAGAGCAAGCGTCACATGACCTTGCGCGGCCTGTTTGAGTTCAAGATTGACCCCACCCGGGCCATTCCGCTCGATGAGGTCGAGCCCGCCAAGGAGATTGTCAAGCGTTTTGCCACCGGCGCCATGTCGCTCGGTTCGATCTCCACCGAAGCCCATGCCACGCTGGCCATTGCCATGAACCGCATCGGCGGCAAGAGCAACACCGG
>JBASJO010000002.1:0-12226 GCA_049655365.1 Rhodoferax sp.
ATCCAGAGCCGCTCCGAAGAGTCCATCATCAAGGAAATCGAGGATGTGCGCGACAAGGTCAAGGGCTTCACCGGCACCATTTCCGACCTGGGTGGGCCGACGGCCAACATGTACCGGCTGGGCTGCAAAAGCCCCGAGATCGAGGCCGCCTGCCGCAAGCCCAGCTGCGTCTTCCCGGGCATCTGCCAGAACCTGGGCACCGACCACCAGCCACTCATCAACATCTACCGCCGCGGCCGCGCCCTGAGGGGCGTCAAGAAGATTTTGATTGGCTCCGGTGTGCGCTACGACCTGGCCGTGCAAAGCCCTGAATACGTCAAGGAACTGGTGCAGCACCATGTCGGCGGCTACCTCAAGATCGCGCCCGAGCACACCGAATCCGGCCCGCTGTCCAAGATGATGAAGCCCGGCATGGGCACTTATGACAAGTTCAAGACCCTGTTTGACAAGTACAACGCAGAGTCCGGCAAAAAGCAGTTTTTGATCCCGTACTTCATCGCCGCCCACCCCGGCACCAGCGACGAAGACATGATGAACCTGGCGATCTGGCTCAAGAAAAACGGCTTCCGCGCCGACCAGGTGCAAACCTTCTACCCCAGCCCCATGGCCACCGCCACGGCCATGTACCACACCGACCTGAACCCGCTCAAGGGCATCCACCGCGATGACCGGGCGGAACGCGTCGACGTGGTGCGCGGCGAACGCCGCCGCCGTTTGCACAAGGCTTTTTTACGCTACCACGACCCCAATAACTGGCCGTTGTTGCGAGACGCACTCAAGGCCATGGGCCGCGCCGACCTGATCGGCAACGGCAAACACCACTTGATTCCGACCTTTCAGCCGATGACGGACGGCAGCTACACCAGCGCCCGACGCAAGAACTCCAGCACCGCCGTCAAAACCCCCAGGCCCGGCCAGCTGCTGACCCAGCACACCGGTCTGCCGCCACGTACCAAAAGCTGAAATATTTTTTGTGGGAGGCCCGCCCTCGGGCCGATGGCTATCAACTCGCCTCGGCCACCTGCAGCCGGATGTCGGCGCACAGGCCGCCGTCTTTGGCGTTGCTGAGCTCCAGCGTGCCACCCATGCGGGCGACAATTTTTTGCACAATCGCCAGCCCCAGCCCGGTGCCATTGGCCGCCGTGCGGGCGGCCTCGCCGCGAAAAAACGGTGTGGTCAGCTGCTTGAGCTGGTCATTGGGCACGCCCAGGCCATGGTCGCGCACGCGCAGCAACACGGTGTTGTCGGCCCTGTTGGCCGACAGCTCCACCAGCGCCACCCCGGTGTCGGCCGACTTGCCGTAGCGCGCCGCGTTTTCGATCAGATTGGTGATCACGCGCTGCAGTTCCACCGCGTCGGCCTGCACCACCAGCCCCGGCTCCAGCGCCAGTCGCAGGTCCAGCTCGGGGCGGTTGCGCAAATTGCCCAGGCACTGATCCATCAGCCCAATGAGCTCGACCGGGCTGAACTTCACATAATCGGGCCGCGCGTAATCCAGAAACTTGTTGATGATCGCATCCAGTTGCGCAATGTCGTTGGCCATGTGCTCGCGGGCAGCGGGGTCACCCACGCTGAGCTCGGTCTCCAGCCGCAGCCGCGCCAGCGGCGTGCGCAGGTCGTGCGAAATGCCGGCCAGCATCACGGCCCGCTCCTCCTCGATCTTGGCCAGTTTTTGCGTCATCCGGTTAAAGCCGATGTTGACCGCCCGAATCTCGCTGGTGCTCACCGACTCATCCAGCCTGCTGGCCTCGAAGTCGCCCTCGCGCACCCGCCGGGCAGCAAAAGACAGGTCCTTCAGCGGGCGGTTGATCAAGCCCGCCATCCACGCCGCACCCAGCAGTGACAGCACGGCCGCGGTGCTCAGCCAGACCATCCAGGTCTTGGCCTTGGGCCGGTCAAAGCGCGACAGATCGGTTTGCAGCCAGAAATGGTCCTTGTTGATGTCAAACCCGATCCACAGCCCGCTGACCCCATTCACCCGCTCGGCCACCGGAGTGTCGGGCCCCAGCCGCTCCTTGAGCTCCGCCACGATGTAGCGGTTGACCTCGTCCGCCTTCAGGTTCTGAACCACATCATTGGGCTCGCGCGGCTTGATCACCACCGACTCCTGGTCCTTCATGGTCTTGAACAGCGACACCTGGGTGATGCCGTCGGAATGCATCACCGCGGCCCGGCTCATGTTGACCAGCGAGGCAATTTGCCGGGCCGTCTGGATCGCCCGTGGCTCCGATTCGAGCTCGTTCAGCGTTTGCGTCCAGGCCAGCACGCTGCCCAGCAGCAGCAACGCCAGAAGCACAAAGGTGCGCCAGAACAGGCTCAAACCCGATTTAGTTGCCATCGGGCACAAACACGTAGCCGACACCCCACACGGTCTGGATGTAGCGCGGCACCGTGGCGTCGAGCTCAATGAGTTTGCGCAAGCGCGACACCTGCACGTCCAGACTTCGGTCAAATGGTTCAAAGTCGCGGCCCCGGGCCAACTGCGCCAATTTTTCACGCGACAGCGGCTGGCGCGGGTGCCGCACCAGCGCCTTCAGCATGGCGAATTCACCCGTGGTCAGGCTGATTTCTTCCGCGTCCTTGCGCAAGATGCGCGCGCCCAGGTCAAAGCTGAAAGGGCCAAAACAAATGGTTTCGTTGTCGGCCGAAGGCGACCCCGGCGCCTCCACGGGCGGGCGCCGGCGCAGCACGGCATGAATGCGGGCCAGCAGCTCGCGCGGGTTGAATGGCTTGCCCAGGTAATCGTCGGCGCCCAGCTCCAGGCCCACGATGCGGTCAATGTCCTCACCCTTGGCTGTCAGCATGATGATCGGCGTGCGGTCATTGCCGCCGCGCAGGCGCCGGCAAATCGACAAACCGTCTTCGCCCGGCATCATCAGGTCGAGCACAATCAGGTCGACCGGTTCGCGCAGCAGCACCCGGGTGAGCGCCTTGCCGTCTTCGGCCTGCAACACCTCAAAACCCTCCTGGGTCAGGTAGCGGCGCAGCAGGTCGCGAATGCGGGCGTCGTCGTCCACCACCAAAATTTTGTCAACATGATCAGAATTTCCAGACATACTTCTCCCCGGAGCAATTTGTAACAAGCGCGATTTTGCGTGTTTGACGGCAAGTTTTTTGATTTTTTTTAATCACGTTGACATGCTGTTACAAATTTCGTGACGACCACTGACACCCATCCACCAGAATCAAGAACATGAAAAACTTCACCCAATGGCTAGCCGCTGGCCTCGTGCTGGTGGCGACGCAATCCGCTTTTTCTCAAAACCAGGCGCAAACCCTGCCGACACAACGCGTCAACTTGTCGGCCAGCGCCACGGTCCAGGTGCCGCAGGACGAACTCACGCTGACGCTCAGCACCCAGCGCGAGGGCAGCAGCGCGCCCGAGGTGCAAAACCAGCTCAAGACCGCGCTTGATACTGCGCTGACGCTGGCCCGGCGCCAGGCGCAAAGTCCCCAAATGACGGTGAGCACCGGACGCTTTGGCTTGTCGCCGCGGCACGACCGCAACGGCAAACTGGTCGGCTGGCAGGGCACGGCCGAGCTCATTTTGCAGGGCCGTGACTTCGTGCGCATCAGCCAGACCGCGGCGCAGTTGCAAACCCTCAGCGTTGCCAGCGTGGTCTTTGGCCTGAGCGTTCAGCAGCGCCAGGAGGCGCAGGCGCAAGCCCAAAACCAGGCCATTGCGGAGTTTCAGAAGAACGCCACTGAGATTGCCAAAGGCTTCGGCTTTACCGGCTACACCTTGGGCGAAATCCATATCAACGCCAACCAGCCTGGCCCGGTGCGCCCCTACATGATGGCCGCCAACGTCCGCTCAGTGGCCGACGAGTCGTCCCCCGTCCCCCTGGAAGCCGGCCTGAGCCAGGTCAGCGTCAACGTCTCGGGTTCGGTGCAATTGAAATAGCCGCGTTGGGGTTTACACGCGTAGTCAAGGCTATAAGGCTTGCCTAATATACCGGTCCCTACTCAATTGACTGGAACCAAACCCATGAACCGCAGAACACTTTTCCTTGCCGTCGCCATGACCGGTGCCTTGTTCGCCACTGGCTGCGCCAGCACACCGCCTGCGCCCGCTCCGCGCATCGTGATGCAGGTCAGCGACGGCGACGCCGCCAAGTGGAACCTCGCCCTGAATGTCGCCGGCAACGCCCAAAAAGAGCTGGGCGCCGACAAGGTTCAGGTAGAAATTGTGGCCTTTGGCCCGGGCATCGGCATGCTCAAGTTTGATGCAGTCACGGCCAATCGGGTCAATGACGCGATCAAATCAGGCGTCAAGGTGGTGGCTTGCGAAAACACCATGACTGCCCAAAAACTCGTCAAGGCCGACATGAACCAGTCCATCAGCTACGTGCCCGCCGGTGTCATTCAGATCATGAACCGACAGAACGAGGGTTGGGCTTACGTCAGGCCCTGATTTATTGCGCGGCCCAGCCGCCGTCCATGTTCCAGGCCACGCCGCGCACATTGTTGCCGGCGGGCGAGCAGAAGAACACCGCCAGCGCCCCCAGCTCTTCGGGGGTGGTGAACTGCATCGACGGCTCTTTTTCGCCCAACAGCAGATTCCTGGCCTCGTCATTGGACACGCCCAGGGCGGCGGCCTTGGCGTCCACCTGTTTTTGTACCAGGGGGGTGAGCACCCAGCCCGGGCAGATGGCATTGCAGGTCACGCCGGTGGTGGCGTTTTCCAGCGCAGTCACCTTGGTCAGCCCCACCACACCATGCTTGGCCGCGACATAAGCCGATTTTTCTGCCGAGGCCACCAGACCGTGCACTGACGCCACGTTGATGATGCGGCCCCAGCCCGCAGTCTGCATGGCCGGCAGCGCCAGCCGCGTGGCATGAAACGCGCTGCTCATGTTGATGGCAATGATGGCGTCCCAGCGCTCGGGCGGAAAGTTCTCGATGCGCGCCACATGCTGAATGCCCGCGTTGTTCACCAAAATGTCGACCCGGCCAAATTGCTCGTCTGCATAAGCCATCATGGCGGTAATCTCCTCAGGTTGGCTCATGTCGGCACCGTGGTAAGCCACCGCCACGCCCAGTGCGGCCACTTCGGCCTGGGCACCCGACACGTCGCCAAAGCCGTTCATGACAATGTTTGCGCCCTGGGCGGCCAGGGCCTTGGCAATGCCCAGACCAATGCCACTGGTGGAACCGGTGACAAGCGCTGTTTTACCTTTGAGCATGGGGTATTTCTCCGAAAAAATAATTGATTAGGCCGGGTCCGAAGCAGATGGGGCCCAGTTTGAATTAGGATGTTGCCATGTGCCTGCCAGACGTCATGGGCGCATGTCACCCGCTCATTATCCTGCCTTCCTTTTGATTGCCCATTTCGCCATGTCCCAACCCACCCTCGAATTTGTCACCTGCCCCGACGCCCAGGGCGGTCACCGCATGGCCTACTGGCAGTGGGGCCAGCCCGACAGTGCTCATGTGGTGCTGTGCGTGCATGGCCTGACGCGCCAGGGGCGCGACTTCGACGTGCTGGCGCAAGCCCTGTGCGCCCATGCTGCCAGCATCGGCCACAGCCTGCGCGTGGTCTGCCCCGACGTGGTCGGACGCGGCCAGAGCGACTGGCTCAAGGACCCCCAGGGCTACCAGATTCCTTTTTACGCGGCTGACATGCTGGCCCTGCTGCAACAGCTGCAAGCCAGCACGCTCGACTGGGTCGGTACCAGCATGGGCGGCCTCATCGGCATGGTGGTGGCCGGCCTGCCGGAAGCCCCGGACTTTGCCAAAGTGCGCCGCCTGGTGCTCAACGACGTCGGCCCGGTGATCGAGTGGCAGGCGCTGGAACGCATCGGCGAGTACCTCGGCAACACGGGTGTCTTTGACACCGAACAGCAAGCCGCCGATGCGATGTGGGTGACTTCCAGCACCTTTGGCCCGCACACGCCGGCCGAGTGGCTGGCGCTGTGCCGGCCCATGCTGAAGCCCATGCCCGACGACAGTGGCCGCCTGACGCTGCACTATGACCCGGCGCTGGCCGGCCCGTACGCCGCCGTCACGCCCGAATCCGCCGCCCAGGGCGAGGCCCTGCTGTGGCAGGCCTATGACCACATCACCGCCCGGACGCTGCTGATTCGCGGTGCCGAGTCCGACCTGCTGTCGCCCCAGACCGCCCAGGCCATGACCCAGCGCGGCCCCAAGGCCCGGCTGCTCGAATTCGCCGGTGTCGGCCATGCGCCCACCTTTGTCGCCAAAGACCAGGTCCAGGCAGTGTTGTCTTTCTTGCTGGACCAGCCATGAAGTCCAAAACCCTCGCGGCGAGGGCGCCGCTCCCACAGGAGGGCCGATGCAGTTGTGGGAGGCCTGCCCTCGTGCCGATGGCCGTCAGGTAAGTCAATGAAAACCCACGCCATCGCCAACACTGACCAGCCTGCTGCCGCCAAACCAGTCCTGCCGGTGGTGGCCGCCACCGCCGACAGCTTGCCGGAGCAGGCCCACGCGTTGGTGCGCGCACGCGCCTTTGCCGAACCGCTGCTGGCCACCGAACTGCTCGACACCGGTGAAAACATCCTGGCCCACGCCGACGCCGTGGCTGCCATTTTGCGCAGCATTGGCGGTTCTGAGGCCATGCAGGCCGCCAGCTACCTGGTCTATGCCTGCGACCACCTGAACCGGCCGCAAGAAGTCATCGCCAAGGCTTTTGGCGACAATTTTGCCGCGCTGGCCATGGAGACCACCAAGCTGGTGCGGGTGCAGCGCCAGGCTCGGCTGGTGCGCGCGCGCGGCCATGCCACCGGCCTGCAACCCGCCGTCATGCAGACCGAAAACGTGCGCAAGATGCTGCTGGCGTTTTCACGCGACCTGCGCGTGGTTATGCTGCGTCTGGCTTCGCGCCTGCAAACCCTGCGCTTTTTTGCTGCCACCAAACTGCCGGTGCCCGAGGGCATTGCCGCCGAGGCGCTGCAGGTCTTTGCGCCGCTGGCCAACCGTCTGGGCATTTGGGAAATCAAGTGGGAAATGGAAGATTTGGCGTTTCGTTTTCAGGAGCCCGACACCTACCGTCAGGTGGCCAGCTGGCTCGACGAAAAGCGCGCCGAGCGCGAGGCCAATATCGAGCGCCTGCGCGCCACGCTGGAAGCCGACCTGATCGCCAACGGCCTCAGTGCCAAGGTCTCGGGCCGGCCCAAGCACATCTACAGCATCGTCAAGAAAATGCGCGGCAAGGGCCTCGACTTTGCGCACATCTACGACGTGCGCGCGTTGCGCATCTTGGTGGCCAGCGTGCCCGAGTGCTACGCCGCCCTGAGTTGGGTGCACAGCCACTTCACGCCCATCGCCGAAGAATTCGACGACTACATCGCCAAACCCAAGGTCAACGGCTATCAGTCGCTGCACACCGTGGTGCGCGACAGCGCGGGTCAGGTCTGCGAAATCCAGATCCGCACCCAGGCCATGCACGACCACGCCGAAAACGGTGTCGCCGCCCACTGGGCCTACAAAGAGGCCGGTGCCAAGGGCTACGCCGGAGTTTCGGCCAGTGGCGCCTATGACGCCAAAATCGCCGTGTTGCGCCAACTGCTCGAATGGGAGCGCGACCTCTCCGGCACCCAGACCCAGGGCGTCTTTGACGACCTCATCTACGTGCTCACCCCAGAGGCCGCCATTGTCGAACTGCCGCAGGGCGCCACCGCGGTCGACTTCGCCTACAGCGTGCACACCAGCCTGGGCCACCGCTGCCGCGGCGCGCGCGTCGATGGCGTCATGGTGCCGCTCAACACACCACTCAAAAACGGCCAGACGGTGGAAGTCATCACGGTCAAAGAAGGCGGCCCCTCGCGCGACTGGCTCAACCCCGAGCAGGGTTACCTGGTCAGCCACCGCGCACGCACCAAAGTGCGCGCCTGGTTCAACGCCATGGCCTTGGCCGAGACCACGGCCAAGGGCCGTGAAGCCGTCGAAAAACTGCTCCAGCGCGAAGGCAAAACCGCCCTCAAACTCGACGACCTGGCGTCCCAGCTCGGCTTCACCTCGGCCGACGCGCTGTTCGAAGTGGTCGGCAAGGAAGAATTTTCGCTGCGCGCCATCGAACAACTGCTGCGCCCCGACGATGCCCCCCAGCATGACCTTGATGCCCCGCTTATCCGCAAGCCGCGCAGCGACAGCAACCCGAGCAAAGGCGGCTTGCTGGTGGTGGGGGTGGACTCGCTCATGACCCAAATGGCCAAGTGCTGCAAACCGGCACCACCCGACGCCATTTGCGGCTTTGTCACACGCGGCAAAGGCGTCAGCGTGCACCGCACCGACTGCCCCAACCTGAAGGAAATGGTCGCCAAAAACGGCGAGCGCCTGATCGACGTCGAATGGGGTCTGAATCAGACCGCCGGCGGCTCGGTGTTCCCGGTCGACGTGGCGGTGCAGGCGCAAGACCGTCAAGGCTTGTTGCGTGACATTTCCGAAGTCTTCACCAAGGAAAAAATGAACGTCATCGGCGTGCAGACCCAGTCCATCAAGGGCACGGCCTGGATGACCTTCACCGTAGAAGTCGCCGACGCCGGACGTCTGCACAAAGTCCTGAGTTTGGTCGCCGAACTCCCCGGTGTCAGCTCCGCCAGACGCAGGTAACCTGTTGTCATTTTGTGGGAGGCCCGCCCTCCGGCCGATGGTTGTTGAAGGCAATCGCGGCGATGGCGAGGGCGCCGCTCCCTCAGGTGGGCGCAGCCCCCAATGGGGCACTGCGGATGTTATTGAATTTTGGCCAGCTCGGCCACCGCTTCACGCACGGCGGCTTTGTCGCCGGCGCTGGCAAATTTGCTGTATCTTCCCAAAATGGCGACCATCTGGCCGTAGATGCGCGGGTTGCCCGCCATGCATTCTTTTTGTTCCAGAAAATTCGCGTCGCCCGAGAAATTGCCGACCAGGCCACCGGCCTCGGTGATGAGTAGCGAACCCGCGGCCACGTCCCAGGGCTGCAGGCCGGTTTCAAAAAAGCCATCGGTATAGCCGGCGGCCACGTAGGCCAGATCGAGCGCGGCGGCACCCGGGCGACGCAGACCGGCGGTGCGCTGCATCATGTCGCCCATCATGCGCAGGTAGGTGTTGAAATCGTCGTCTTGGCGGAACGGGAAACCAGTGGAGATCAGGCATTCCTGCAGGCGTGTGCGCTTGGCCACGCGCAGGCGGCGGTTGTTCTGGTAGGCGCCCCGGCCTTTGGTGGCGGTGAACAGGTCGTTGCGGCTGGGGTCGTAAATGACCGCCTGCTCAACCTTGCCCTTGACCGCCAGCGCAATGCTGACGCAGTAAATGGGCAGGCCGTGGATGAAGTTGGTGGTGCCGTCGAGCGGGTCGATGATCCAGACAAATTCGGAGTCTTGCGCGCCATGGACGCGGCCTGATTCTTCGGCCCAGATGGCGTGGCCGGGGTAGGCGCCCAGCAGGGTTTCAATGATGATTTCTTCGGAGGCCTGGTCCACCTCGGTGACAAAGTCATTGACCTGCTTTTGGGAAACGCGGACCGATTCGACGTCGAGGGCGGCTCGGTTGATGATGGCGCCGGCAGCGCGAGCGGCTTTGACGGCCACGTTGACCATGGGGTGCAAGTTTGAAATTGACATATGAATTGTGTAAGACGGACGGATCGGGCCTGAGTCTGTGTGAGGGATGAGCGCTGCGCCGCCCGGCGATGCGGACGGCGACAATAGCGGTATTTTAACGGCACCTGTTTAGGCTTCCCCATGCAGACGCGATTTATCCTGATCAACACCAGCCACGCCGGCAATGTCGGCGCTGCCGCCCGCGCCATGAAAACCATGGGTTTTGACGACTTGGTGCTGGTGGCGCCGCGCTGGGCCAATGTGCTCAACCGCGAAGAAACCATTCAGCGCGCCAGCGGTGCCACCGATGTGCTCAAGAACGCGCGCATTGTGGCCACGCTCGACGAAGCCCTGGACGGCATGACACACCTGTGCGCCACGGCGATGACGCCGCGTGACTTCGGTCCGCCCACGGTGGCGCCGCGCGCTCACTTTGACGCGATCCTGAAAACGCCCGAGACCAGCCAGACCGGCGTGGCCTTTTTGTTTGGCTCGGAGCGTTTTGGCATGTCCAACGAGGATGTTTACCGCTGCCACGCCTGCCTGAGCATTCCGAGCAATCCCAAGTTTGGCTCGCTCAACCTGGGCGCGGCGCTGCAGGTGATTGCCTACGACTGGCGCGAGGCGCTGGGCGGCTACCCGGTGCAGGCGGCCACCACCGAACCCGTGCTGGCCGACGCGGCGCAGGTGGCCGGCATGCTGGCGCATCTGGAGCAGGCGCTTACCAGCATTGGTTTTCTGGACCCGCAGTCGCCCAAAAAACTCATGCCGCGCCTGAACCAGCTGTTCAATCGCGCCGCCGTCACCCAGGAAGAAATCCACATCCTGCGCGGTATTGCCAAGATGATGATGAAGCAGCCGTGACGTACCGAATAAACTCAGCCCATGTTTTCAAGACTCAAATCCGACGTTCAATGCATTTTGGAGCGTGACCCGGCGGCCCGTACTTTTTGGGAAGTGCTGACCTGCTACCCCGGCGTGCATGCCGTGCTGCTGCACCGGCTGGCGCATGCCTGCTGGACCAATGACCTCAAATGGCTGGGGCGGTTCATCTCGCACCTGGCGCGCTTCTTAACCGGCATCGAGATCCACCCCGGCGCCAAAATTGGCGAGCGCGTGTTTTTTGACCATGCCATGGGCGTGGTGGTGGGCGAGACCGCTGAAATTGGCGACGGCTGCACCATTTACCAGGGCGTGACGCTGGGCGGCACCTCGCTCTACAAGGGCACCAAGCGCCATCCCACGCTGGGTCGGGGCGTGGTGGTGGGGGCCGGTGCGCAGGTGCTGGGCGGCTTTACCGTGGGTGACGGCGCCAAGGTGGGTTCCAACGCCGTGGTCACCAAGCCGGTGCCCGCGGGTGCCACCGCCGTGGGCAATCCAGCGCGCATCATTCAGGCCGAGCTTGATGTCAAGCGCGAAGAGGTGGCCTCCAAAATGGGTTTTTCTGCCTATGGCGTCACGCAAAGTGACGACCCCCTGAGCCAGGCCATGCGCGGCCTCATCGACAACGCCGCCACCCAGGAACATCAGATCGCCATGATCTGGAAAGCCATCGAACAGCTCAATTGCCCGCGTCAGGTGGCATCCATCGTGCCGCTGGATGCGGCCACGCAGGAGCACTTCGAGGCCGACAAGCTCAACCAACTGGTGGGGAAGTAATTTCTTTCACCCCCAGCCGCTGCTGCAACAGCGCGCTGCTGGTGGTGTATTGCAGCACCCCCGAGGCGTGCGGGTCCAGGTAGCTGGCGGCGGCAAAGGCGGCCAGTGTGGCTTCGTGAAAACCGCAGACGATGAGTTTCTTCTTGCCGGGGTAGCTGTTGATGTCGCCCACGGCGTAAATGCCAGCTTCACTTGTGGCAAACGTGGCCGGGTCGACGCTGAGCTGTTTGCGCGCCATGGCCAGGCCCCATTGGGCCACGGGGCCGAGCTTGGGGCTGATGCCCTGGTTGACCAGCAGGACGTCGAGCGGCAGGCTCAAGACCTGGTCTTCGGGGGTGGTTACTTTCACGGTCTTGAGCCGGTCGCCCTGCGTTTCGATGCCGGTGATTTGTCCGGCAATGAAGCTGATGCGGCCGCTGGCGCGTAATTGGGCCAGTTTTTCCAGCGCTTCGGGGCTGGCCTGCAGCACGTCGCGCCGGTGCACCAGGGTGACGCTGGCGGCCTGAGGTGATTCCGCCGTGGCTAACGCAATGGCGTTGTCGACGGCAGCGCCTTCACCGCCGAGAACCACCACCCGCTGGCCCTGGAGTAGTTCAGGGCGGGGGAGGCGGTAAAACAGTTGTGTGCCGGCAAACGCAGCCAGTCCGTCGAGCTTGAGTTCCTTGGGCACGAAGGCGCCCACGCCGGCGGCAATGAACACAGTGCGAGTCAGGAATTGCTGCTTTGGTGCGGCAACCAGCCAGCGGCCATCGGGCTGGCGGTCAAGCTGGCTGACCAGCTGGTTGAAGTGGAACGCGGGCTGGAAGGGCGCCACTTGTTCAAGCAGGCGCTGAGTCAGGTCGCGGCCGGTGCTGTAAGGCAGGCCGGGGATGTCGTAAATGGGTTTGTCGGCGTAGAGTTCGATGCATTGGCCGCCCGCCTGGTCGAGCACATCGATCACCTGGGCATGGATGCCCTGCAGGCCCAATTGAAATACCTGAAACAAGCCCACCGGCCCGGCTCCGATGACCAGGGCGTCGGTGTGGATG
>JBASJO010000003.1:0-6032 GCA_049655365.1 Rhodoferax sp.
TCACCGATCAGGTGCCTGCCGAGTTGTTTCAGTTCACGGTGGAAGCCGACGGGCGTATGCACTTTTCGTATTTGTCCAAGCATTTTCTGGATTTTTATGGGCTGACGCTGGAGCAGGTGCAGCGCGATGCGTCGCTGGTTTTTGCATGGCAACATCCAGACGATGTCGCCAGGGTCAAGCAGTCGATCCAGCAGGCCGCGACGAACTTGACAATTTGGCAAGCGGAATACCGATTGAAGCTGCCTGACGGCACCGTGCGCTGGCGCGGTGGCCGCGCTGTGCCGCAAAGGCGTGAGGATGGCAGTGTGGTCTTTCATGGGGCTATTTTTGACATCACCGAGCGCATCCAGGCCGAAGAGGCGCAGCGGGTGGCGGCAGTGGCGTTTGAGTCCTCCGCCTCCATGGTGGTCAGTTCGGCAGATTTGCGCATTTTGCGGGTGAATCACGCCTTTGTAGCCTTGACCGGATACGGTTTTGACGAGGCGGTCGGGCAAGCCAGCAACATGCTCAGATCCGGCCGTCATGACTCGGTGTTTTACCAGGCCATGTGGCATAGCCTGAGGCAGACCGGCCATTGGGAGGGGGAGCTCTGGAACCGGCGTAAAAACGGCGAAATTTACCCGGACTGGTTGTCGATCACCGCGGTGAAAGATCCGCAGGGCCAGGTCACGCACTATGTGTCGGTGCATACCGACATCACCTTGCGCAAGCGGTTCGACGAAGATATTCGCAAACTGGCGTTTTTTGATTCGTTGACGAAACTGCCCAATCGCCGCCTGCTGCTGGATCGCTTGCAGCAATTGAGCGCGATGCGGGCGCGCAGCAACCAGGTGGCGGCGGTGCTGTTTCTGGATCTGGACCGGTTCAAACTGCTCAATGACAGCTACGGCCACGACCAAGGCGATGAGTTGTTGATTCAGGTGGCGCAGCGGCTGCAGGCCTGCGTGCGCGAGATCGATACTGTCGCGCGCCTGGGGGGCGATGAGTTTGTGGTGGCTTTGGCGCAGTTGAGCGACGATGCCGATCTGGCGCATGCCGGTGCGCAAGCGGTAGCCGACAAAATTTTGCAGGCCCTGGCACAGCCATTTGTCTTGCCTGAAGTCACCTGGCGCCTGTCGGCCAGCATTGGCGTGGCGCTGCTGGTGAATGCCAGGGCGTTGCCCGAAGACCTACTGAAGCAGGCCGATATGGCCATGTACCAGGCCAAAGCGGCTGGCCGCAATAGCGTGCACTTTTTTAACCACCGATCAGGCGCAGACGCTGGGTAGGTCGTCCCGGCAAGTGGTGTGGCGCGGTGGCCGGTGTGCCAAGTGCCTTGACCTCACCACCGCGTGCCATGACGCAGCCGTCGTTGTTGCTGAGTTTCAAGCTGCAAATTTATATTTCAGGCCATGGGAATCATGAGGTCGAGCAGCGGGGCATATTGCTGCGCGCCAAAGATGTCGCCGTCACCCGCGCTGCCGCTGGGGCGCAGCCGGTAGATGGTGAATTTGATGGCATAGGCGGGGTCGTATTCGACAAAGTCAGAAATTCGCTCCAGGGGGATGGCGTAGAGTTTTGCCATGGTTTCACGGGTCAAGGCGCCCGATTTCTTGACGCGCTCGTAGTTGGGCTGGTCGCGAAAGATGATGTCAAAGGTGATCTTGTTGACCCCCGCATTTTTACTGCGGATGGTTTTGGCAAGGTTTTTTAAAGGGGTTTCGCTCATGGTTTTGCTCCGTATGCTTTAGTCTTAGTTGCCAATGGTGACCAGATGGGTGGGAAACAGCTGCATCGGGTCATCCACGGCCACGGTGTGGTTGAGGGTCCAGCGGTAGGCGGCGCTGGCGTGCAGCACCTCGTCGAGCGGGAACGACACCGAGCCGGCCGTGCCCTTGACGTCGGGCAGACGCGCGTAAAACATCTGGCGCAAGCCGATCATGGTCACTTCCTCGGCCATTTTGATGGTTGGGGCCACACCCTGCACCATCACGCCGAGCTCGTGCCCGGGCTGATCACGCAGCGGTTCCAGGTCGCCCATGACGCCGTCGCGGCCATAGACGTTGTAGTGCAGTTCGTAGCCGGTGTCGCCAAAACGGGCCCGGACCTGGGTGCGCGCCCAATCGATCACGCGGTCCATGTTGGCAATGGTGTAGGGATCGCGCACACCACAAAAACCGACAAAACGCTCACCCACCTTGCCGGCACCTTCCAGTTTCACGCGCACCTGCGGTGAGGGGATGAATTTGGAGCCGGTGATGCGGGTGGTTTTTTCTGACAGTTGCTCGTATTTGCAATGGGTCATGTCGAGTTGGCCACCGGCAAAAAACTCCTCATACGGATTGGAGCGCTCGTACATGGCGTGGCCCGACACCGAGGCCACCGTGCAACGTTGTTCCGGACTCATGGCGGTGACCTGCACGTCTTCGTGGCTGATTTCGCCCATGACGGTTTCCTTGCCGCCATAGGGTTCGGCGCAGAATGAGGCGCATTCGAGGACCTTGCCGAGGTAGTAGGCGCGGTCGTCCGAAAAGCCGTGGTGGATGGCGGCCGCGGCAAAGAGCGCGGCATCTGAGCTGCGTCCGCCGATGATGACCTCGGCACCTTGTTTAAGCAGTTCCACAAAGGGATGCACACCGGCCATGGCCACGATGCGATCGGTGGCGTCGAGCTCCGACTCGGTCAGGTTGGCAAAGCCGTCCAGTCCGGCAATCGTCTCGCCCTGCGCCATTTTGCTTTTGAGCCAGGCTTTGTCCACCTCGGAGTAGAAATAGCCCAATTTGAACGGAGCGAGCTGGTGTTTTTGTGCCAATTCGCGAATGATGCCCACATACATGTCGACCCGGCTGTTGGTCCCGGTGTCGCCAGATGAGCCGATGATCATGGGCACGCCGAGCTTGCGCGCGGCCAGCAGCATGTGTTCAAGGTCGTGGCGCTGCCAGTCTTGCGGGCTGGTCGAGGTGTCGCTGCCCAGCGGCCCGGGGCCGATGTCGTCACTGCCCGAGTCGGCGGCAATGTAGTCGGGGCCGGCGGCCACGCCGATATTGAAACTGTCCACCCGAATCGGGGCAAAGCCCAAATGACCGTTGGGACAAATGATTTTCAAAGACTGCATGAGGTGTTTCTCCAGGTTAATTTGACATCGGCAGAAGCTGCTTGGTAGTTGTAAAGCAGTATTTATGCCATCCAATTTAAAATATTTAATTCAATTAAATCAACAATTTACAAAACTATTTCAAAATAACGCAGGATTTGCGTGCTTTGTTTTGTCGTCTTGCGTGTAATTCACTCCGCTTTGAGCAGGCCAAGTTTCAGCATCTGGTGGCGCAAGGCGTGGCGCGACAACTTGAGCTGATCGGCGGCCAGCGTCAGGTTGTTGTCACAGGCTTGCACGACCTGTTCAATCAACTGTTTCTGAAAATTCCCGGTGGCCTGGTGGTAGTCCATGTCGGCAGGCCATACCGTGGGCTCGGCTGCCATTGGGGCCAATGCCGGCACCTTTTGCACCTCCCGCAAAATCCGTGCAGGAAGATGGGAGGCCAGCAAGCGGTCGCCGTCCTCAAGCAGGCAGATGCGTTCGGTCAGGTTTTCCAGTTCGCGCACATTGCCTGGCCAGCGGTAGGTCAAAAAAATGCGCTCGGCTTCAGCGTCGACTTTCTTGCGCAGGCCGCCGTACATCTGGTGGTATTTGTGCAGGAAATTGTCGGCGAGCAGCAAAATGTCTTCGCCGCGCTCGCGCAAGGGCGGGATGTTGATGGAGATAACTTGCAGGCGGTAATACAGGTCATCACGGAAGTTGCCGGCATTCACTTCCTGCAGCAGGATTTTGTTGGTGGCGGCGATGAAGCGAACGTCCACATCGATCGGCTTGACCGCGCCGACCCGGCGAAACCGCTTGGTATCGAGCAGCGTGAGGATTTTGGCCTGCATGACCGGGTCGAGTTCGCGAACTTCGTCCAGAAACACCGAGCCGCCATTGCCTGCCTCAATCAAGCCCTCTTTTTTCAGGACGGCACCGGTGAAGGCACCGCGCTCATGGCCAAACAGTTCGGACTCCAGCAGTTCTGCGGGTATGGCGGCGCAATTGATGTCAACAAAGGCCTTATGGGCGCGCTGCGAGCCTTCGTGAATCATGCGCGCCACCAGGCCCTTGCCGGTTCCGGTTTCGCCGTAAATCAGCACGGTGCCCGCCTTGCTGGGCGCCACCCGTGCGACCAGGGCGCGCAGCGCCACAATGCTCGGGTGATTGCCGATGAGCTGTGTGTTTGGGGTGTTCATGTGGTTTGCCCGGCGGCTCTAGCCGCGGCGAGTTCTGAGAGACAAAAACGTGCCCAAGTCGCGTTGCAGGGGTTGCCGTTGGAGATGTGCAGCGTTTGGCTGGCCGTTTCATACACCACGGATGACAGGGTTCTGGCCTGCGTCTGGCTGTCGGCGTCGGCATGCAAACAGATGCTGCCCCGGTCTTGATGGCTGGACATCAGGGCCTGCGCCTTTGACACGTTCATGGTGCTGCCATGCTGGCCCAGATAAGACTGAACCTGTGACAAGCGCAGGGGTGATGAGTCGCTCAGGTCGTCGCACGGCAAGACCATCTGAGCCGCCATCTGCGGGTCGAGGTAATGGTTGGTTCGCGCCACCGAGGCCATCGATCGAACCATGACAGGGGCTTGTGCATGCCCCAGTTCGACACAGGCGGTGGTGCCGCAAGCATCACCCAGCACCAGCGAGCCGCCCCCTGCGTGAGGCACGGCAGCGATAAACGCCAGGGCCTCGTCAACATCGGCGCACTCGCGCAGCAGTGCCGTCATGAGGAAATAGCGCAGCCAGCCGACACCGTGATCGCGCGTGCCGATTTGCGTGTCGACCACGGCCAGTCCGGCGGTGTTGATGCCGCTGGAAAAAGCCCCCGGGCTGCCCAGACTGCCGACACACAGCAGTGTGCGGGCACCGGCGGCAGGGTCACAATGCAAAAAGAGCTGCTGCAAGACACCGTGCTCACCCCGGTAGTCACGATTTTTGACCACCAGGGAGCCGACAATTGCGAGGCACTGCGCCCAGGAGGTGCAGCCATCGCGCTCCACCGGGCTTGATGTCGACATGTCCTGCACAATATTGGCGTGCAAATAGGCCAGTACTTCGTCATGGCTCAGGCCAAACCCGGTGGCCAATCCCAATGACTCGTCAAAGCCCGATGGATCCTGCGCTGCAAGAAATTCCTTTTGCTGCTGCAGATAGGTTTTCATCCGTGGCAAGTCCAGTATGGCCCGGACCGACGCCAGGCGCCCCAAGATGGCAGCACGCACCCGCGGCACCAGGGCCGGCCTGGAGAAGGCTTGCTGCTGGCCGCGCGTCAGTGCTGACCCTGTCAGTGTGATCAAGGCCAGCGCTTCATTCACGGGTGTCGCTCCTCAGGCAGGCCACACTGTGCATGGCTTGCAGATGCAGCGGTTTCAGGCGGGGTGACTGGCCGGAACATTCGGGCAGGGCCACGGGGCAGCGGGTGTGGAATTTGCAGCCGCTGGGCGGATTCAGGGGCGAGGGCAAATCGCCGCTCAACACGGTGCGGGTGCGCTCTTTGGCGGGCACCAGGCGCGGCACGGCGGACAACAGCGCCTGCGTGTACGGGTGTTGCGGGCTGTTGATGATGTCCAGGGTGCGGCCAATTTCCACGATCTCGCCGAGGTACATCACCGCGATGCGATCGGCCAGGTGGCCCACTGCCGCAATATCGTGCGAGACAAAAATATAGGTCAGGTTGAACTCGGCCTTAAGCTCGCCCAGCAACTCCAGAATCTGCGCCTTGATCGACACATCGAGCGCCGACACCGGTTCGTCGCAGACCACCAGCGCCGGGCGCGACACCAGGGCACGGGCGATGCCGATGCGCTGGCGCTGGCCGCCTGAAAACTGGTGTGGGTAGCGGTCAAACTGATCCGGCCGGAATCCGACCCGCTGCAAAATCCGCTCCACCTGTTGGTTGTTTTCTTCGGCGCTGTCGCTGCCGTGCAACTGAAGGGGCAGCGAGACGATTTCCCGGATCGACTTGCGCGGGT
>JBASJO010000004.1:0-2637 GCA_049655365.1 Rhodoferax sp.
CTGGCCTGCAGCCTGGGCGCCGAAGACATGGTGCTGGCCCACTTGGTCAACAGCCTGCAGCTCGACATCGGCATTTTTGTGCTGGAAACCGGCCTGCTCCACGCCGAGACGCTGGCGCTGCTGGCCCACTTGCAAGCCACCTCACGGGCACCGGTGCAGGTGTTTGCGCCGGTGCGCGAAGCGGCCATCCAGTTCGTGGAACGCGAGGGCACCGACGCCATGTACCAGAGCATTGCCCTGCGCAAAGCCTGCTGCACTATTCGCAAGATGGAACCGCTGAGCCGTGCTCTTGCGACTAAGGACGCCTGGATCACCGGCCTGCGCCGTGAGCAGTCCGGCGCCCGTGCCGAGGTACCGCTGATCGACCGCAGCGACGCCGCCAAGGTCAAATTCAACCCGCTGACCAACTGGACCTGGGGCGACGTGTGGTTCTACATCGCGGAAAACAAGGTGGACTACAACCCGCTGCACGACCAGTTTTACCCCAGCATCGGCTGCGCCCCCTGCACGCGCGCCATCAGCCTCGGCGAAGACTTTCGCGCCGGCCGCTGGTGGTGGGAAATTGATGCCGCCAAGGAATGCGGCCTGCATGTCAGAGCCAGCCCGATCACGAACACAGAAAGCTAAAAGATGAACGCACCGACCCCACCCGAACTGCTGCACCCCATGACGCACCACACCCGCCCTGACCACTTGAGCAACGCCCACTTGGACGCGCTGGAAGAAGAAACCATCTTCATCCTGCGCGAAGTCGCTGCCGCCTTCGAGCGCCCCACGCTGCTGTTCTCGGGCGGCAAGGACTCGCTGGTGATGCTCAAGTGCGCTGAAAAAGCCTTTGGTACCCCGGCCAACGGCGGCAAGATTCCCTACCCGCTGCTGATGATCGACACCGGCCACAACTTCCATGAGGTCACCGACTTCCGCGACGCCCGCGCCGCCGAGCTGGGTGCCGACCTGATTGTGCGCAGCGTCGAGGACTCGATGGCGCGCGGCACCGTGCGCCTGGCGCATCCGGGCGAGTCGCGCAATGTGCACCAATCAGTCACACTGCTCGAGGCCATCGAAGAATTCCGCTTTGACGCATTGATTGGCGGCGCCCGCCGCGACGAAGAAAAAGCCCGCGCCAAGGAACGCATCTTCAGCCACCGCGACAGCTTCGGTCAGTGGCAACCGAAAGACCAGCGCCCTGAACTGTGGACGCTGTTCAACACCAAACTGCAACCCGGCGAACACTTTCGCGTCTTCCCGATCAGCAACTGGACCGAGCTCGACGTCTGGCAATATATTGCCCGAGAAACCATCGCCCTGCCCTCGCTCTACTACAGCCACAAACGTGAGGTGGTCGAGCGCAAGGGCTTGCTGGTGCCGGTGACCGACCTGACACCCCTGAAACCCGGCGAACTGGCCGAATCCCGCGACGTGCGTTTTCGCACTGTGGGCGACATCACCTGCACTTGCCCGGTGGAGAGCCTGGCCGCCACACCCGAGCAAATCGTGCTGGAAACCCTGGCCGCCGACGTGAGTGAGCGTGGCGCCACCCGGATGGACGACAAGACCTCAGAGGCTTCGATGGAGAAGCGCAAGAAGGACGGGTACTTTTAAATTTGAACCCGACACGGCGACTAGGGCATGCGCATGCGGTTTTGGGGTGAAAACACACGCGAAATGAAAGCTGGAGTGCGCCACCGACTATCGACGCGCGCCTTTCACCCCAAAGCCCGGTCACATGCCCCAATCACCACGCCTACTGCTGTTTGTGAAATGACCCGCCTAGCCATATCAGACCGTCAAACTAAGGCATACCGAAAGAATCCTATGAACACTACAACAAATATAGCTGCCAGCTCAATCAATACAAATCTGACAAACGAATTTGACACGCAATCTGCCCTTAAATTCATCACCTGCGGCAGCGTGGACGACGGCAAGAGCACGCTGATTGGTCGCCTGCTGCTTGACAGCAAAAGCGTGCTGCAAGACCAGTTGGCCAACGTCTCCAAAAGCGGCGAGGCCGACCTGGCGCAGTTCACCGACGGCTTAAGCGCCGAACGCGAGCAAGGCATCACCATCGACGTGGCCTACCGCTACTTCAACACGGCCAATCGCAAGTTCATCATCGGCGATGCACCCGGCCACGAGCAGTACACCCGCAACATGGTCACCGCCGCCAGCAGCGCCGACGCCGCCGTGGTGCTGGTCGACGCCACCAAACTGCAATGGCAGGACGCACACTTGAGCTTGCTGCCGCAAACGCGCCGCCACTCGCTTCTGTGTCACCTGCTGCGCGTGCCCAGCATTGTTTTTGCGGTCAACAAGCTTGATGCCCTGGGCGACGATGCGGCAAAAGCCTTTGCCAACATCAGCGCCGCGCTGGAAAAGTTCTCAAGCGAGGCCGAGCTGGAATTCGCCACCATCGTGCCCATTTCCGCGCTCAAGGGCCACAATGTGGTCGACGCCAAGGACGACGGCTGGTGCGGCTACACCGGCCCCAGCTTGCTCGACATCCTGGAAGGGCTGCCGGTGACCCCCGCCGACACGCAATTACCGCTGGCGTTTCCGGTGCAATGGGTCGAAAAGTTCTCGGCCAGCGTCGACACCTCGCAAGGCCGCCGGGTGTTCTGGGGCCGCGTTGGTGCC
>JBASJO010000005.1:0-2998 GCA_049655365.1 Rhodoferax sp.
CCATCGGCATCGACCTGGGCACCACGCATTCGCTGGTGGCCAGCGTGCGCCATGGCGTGGCCGAATGCCTGCCTGACGCCCAAGGGCGGGTGATCTTGCCGTCGGTGGTGCGCTACCTGGCCGGTGGCGGCCGCCAGATTGGCGATGAGGCTGTGACCGGTGGCGTGGGAGACCCCGAAAACACCATTGCTTCGGTCAAGCGTTTCATGGGCCGCAGTCTCAAGGACGTGGCGCTGGCCGCCAAGCTGCCCTACCATTTTGTCGACCACCCCGGCATGCTGGGCCTGCAAACCGTGCAGGGCGAGAAGTCTCCGGTGGAGGTGAGTGCCGACATCCTGGCCACGCTACGCTACCGCGCCGAAGACACTTTTAATGATGACCTGTTTGGCGCGGTCATCACGGTGCCGGCCTATTTTGACGATGCCCAGCGCCAAGCCACCAAGGACGCGGCGCAGCTGGCGGGCCTGAACGTGCTGCGCCTCATCAACGAACCCACGGCCGCAGCCATTGCCTATGGGCTGGACAATGCCAGCGAAGGTATTTACGCGGTCTACGACCTGGGCGGCGGCACTTTCGACATCTCCATTCTCAAGCTCACCCAGGGCGTGTTCGAGGTGGTGGCCACCGGCGGCGATTCGGCGCTGGGGGGAGACGACTACGACCATGCGCTGGCCGATTGGGTGCTGGCGCAAACCGGTGCTGCCGTGACCAACGCCACCGACAAGGCCGCCCTGAAGGCCGCAGCACGCGCTTGCAAGGAAGCCTTGACGGATGCTGACACCGTGACTTTTCGCACGCTACTGAGCGGCGCAGAACTCAGCTTGGTTGTGACGCGCGCCGACTTCGAAGCGGCCACGCAGGCCCTGACCGCGCGCACGCTGCAGGCGGTGCGCAAGGCGCTGCGCGACGCCAAGCTGGCGGCGGACGAAGTCAAGGGTGTGGTGATGGTGGGCGGCTCCACCCGCATGCCGCAGATTCAGCAGGCGGTGAACGCATTTTTTGGCCAGACACCGCTCACCAACCTCAACCCCGACGAAGTCGTGGCGCTGGGCGCGGCCATTCAGGCCAACCAACTGGCTGGCAACAACCCGGGCGGTGATCTGCTGCTGCTCGACGTGATTCCGTTGTCCCTGGGTATCGAGACCATGGGCGGCCTGGTGGAGCGCATCGTGCTGCGCAACGAGACCATTCCTACTGCCAAGGCGCAGGACTTCACCACTTATATCGACGGCCAGACCGCGCTGGCGCTGCATGTGGTGCAGGGCGAGCGTGACCTGGTGGCTGACTGCCGCAGCCTGGCGCGCTTTGAGCTGCGCGGCATCCCACCAATGGTTGCCGGTGCGGCGCGCATTCGTGTCACCTTTACCGTGGATGCCGACGGCCTGTTGAGCGTGTCGGCGCGCGAGCAGGGCAGCGGTGTCGAGGCACAAATTGCTGTCAAACCCTCCTACGGCCTGGCCGACGAGCAGATTGCCCGCATGCTGCAGGAAAGCTTCACCACCGCCGAGGCCGACATGCAGGCCCGCGCCGTGACCGAGGCGCGAGTGGACGCCGACCGCATGATTCTGGCCACCGTGAGCGCGCTCCATGCCGATGGTGATTTGCTCGACGGTGCCCAGCGTGCCGACATTGACCGCCTGATGCAGGACGTGCAAGCCGCCCGTACACTGGAAGACGCCAAGGCCATCGAGGCCATCACGCTGACGTTGGCCAAGGGCACCGAAGCCTTTGCCGCGCTGCGCATGAACCGCGGCATCCAGAAAGCCCTGGCTGGAAAGAATATTGCAACAATATAAAAACAACCAATTAACCATGCCCATCATCAAGATCCTGCCCCACGCCGAATACTGTCCGCAGGGCGCCGAGCTGTCTGCCCCGGCCGGCACCTCCATTTGCGAAGCGCTGCTGGAGCACCACATCAACATTGAGCACGCCTGCGAAATGAGCTGTGCCTGCACCACCTGCCACGTCATCGTGCGCGAAGGCTTTGAGTCGCTGGCGCCGTCTGAGGAAGACGAGGACGACCTGCTTGACCAGGCCTGGGGCCTGCAACCCAACTCGCGCCTGAGCTGTCAGGCCATCCTGGCGCAGAAAAACCTGGTGATCGAGATCCCCAAATACTCGATCAACCACGCCAAGGAAAATCACTAATACCGAAAAACCATGCGTCAAATTTTTCTCGACACCGAAACTACGGGCCTGTCAGCTGACAACGGCGACCGCATTATCGAGATCGGTTGCGTCGAGATGCTGCACCGCAAGCTGACCGGCAATAACCGCCACTTTTACGTCAACCCGGGGCGCGACAGCCACGAAGAAGCGCTCAAGGTGCATGGCATCACCAGCGACTTCCTCAAGGACAAACCCAAGTTTGCCGAAGTGGCCCAGGACCTGCTGGATTACCTGAAAGACGCGCATGTGGTCATCCACAACGCGCCGTTCGACCTGGGTTTTTTGAACATGGAGCTGGCGCTCATCAAGCAGCCACCGGTGAAAAGTGTGGTGGCCAGCATCACCGACACGCTGGTCATGGCCAAGGAGCTGTTTCCCGGCAAACGCAACTCGCTCGACGCGCTGTGTGACCGCCTGGAGGTGGACAACTCGGGCCGCACGCTGCACGGCGCGCTGCTTGATGCCGAGCTGCTGGCCGACATGTACATCAACCTCACCCGGGGTCAGGACGCCCTGCTCATGGATGAGGCGCCCACCACCGATGCCAGCGGCGCCCGTGTCACCGCGCTTGACCTGAGCCAGTTTGTGCTGCCAGTCATCAGCGCCAACGAACAGGAAATTGCCGCGCATGAAGACGTTTTGAAGCAAATCGACAAGTCAAGCAATGCCAAGACAATTTGGCGCGCGCAAGAGCAAAAAACGCCAGAAACTGTGCCATAATTTGCGTCTTTCCTGAACAGGGAAAGGGCGGTTAGCTCAGGGGTAGAGCACTGCATTCACACTGCAGGGGTCACAAGTTCGAAACTTGTACTGCCCACCATAAATA
>JBASJO010000006.1:0-9738 GCA_049655365.1 Rhodoferax sp.
GCGTTGAGCTGCGGCGTCAGCGTGCCGCGCACATCGGCCAGGGTGGCAAAGGCGGTCACGATCAATGACACCGGCGAGGTGACTTTTTTCGCCTCACCGGTCTCATCTTTCCACTGCGTGCGCATCGACAAGGAGTCCTTGCCCACGGGAATCGAGATGCCCAGCGCCGGGCACAGTTCCAGGCCCACCGCCTTGACCGTGGCGTACAAGGCAGCGTCTTCGCCAGGCTCGCCGCAGGCTGCCATCCAGTTGGCTGACAGCTTGACGCGGTCGAGTTCCATCGGCGCGGCCAGCAGGTTGGTGATGGCCTCGGCCACCGCCATGCGGCCGCTGGCAGGGGCATTGACGGTGGCCAGCGGTGTCCGTTCACCCAGCGCCATGGCCTCACCGGCAAAACCCTTGAAATCAGCCAAAGTAACAGCGCAGTCGGCCACCGGTACCTGCCAGGGGCCGACCATCTGATCACGGTGCGTGAGGCCGCCCACGGTGCGGTCGCCAATGGTGACCAGAAAACGCTTGGACGCCACCGTCGGGTGCGCCAGCACGTCGATCGTCGCCTGCTGCAAAGTCACCCCGGTCAAATTGACGGGCGCAAAGGTGCGCTGCACGGTCTTGACGTCGCGCTGCATTTTGGGCGGCTTGCCCAGCAGCACGTTCATCGGCATGTGGACGGGTGCCCCCACGCTCGGGTCTTTGTCAGTGACGACCAGATCACGCTCTTCGGTCGCCACCCCCACCACCGCAAACGGGGAGCGCTCGCGCTCGCACAAGGCCTGGAACAGCGCCAGTGACTCGGGTGCAATCGCCAGCACATAACGTTCCTGGCTTTCGTTGCACCAGATTTCCTTGGGCGCCAGGCCGGATTCTTCGAGCGGCACGGCGCGCAAATCAAAACGCGCACCGCGACCGGCATCGTTGGTCAGTTCGGGAAAGGCGTTGGAGAGGCCACCGGCGCCGACGTCATGGATCGCCAGAATCGGGTTGGCCTCGGTCATCAGCCAGCACTGGTTGATGACTTCCTGCGCCCGGCGCTCGATCTCGGGGTTGCCGCGCTGCACCGAGTCGAAGTCGAGGTGGGCGGCGTTGTCGCCGGTGGTCATGGAACTGGCGGCACTGCCGCCCATGCCGATGCGCATGCCGGGGCCGCCGAGCTGGATCAACAGCGTGCCGGCCGGGAACTGGATTTTGTGCGTTTGGCTGGCGTCAATCACGCCCAGGCCGCCAGCCAGCATGATCGGCTTGTGGTAGCCGCGCTGCTCGGTCTGCGGCTGCGCCAGGCCAGCGGCGTCTTTCACCGTGTAATTCAGGCTTTGCTCGTATTCGCGAAAGTAGCCCAGCAAATTGGGCCGGCCAAACTCGTTGTTGAACGCCGCCCCGCCCAGCGGCCCCTCGACCATGATCTGCAGCGGGCTGGCAATGTGCGCCGGACGTCCGTAATTAATTGGAGTCTGACCCCAATTGATTTTCGAGACCGTGAAGCCGGTCAGGCCGGCTTTGGGTTTGGAGCCGCGGCCGGTGGCGCCTTCGTCGCGGATCTCACCGCCGGCGCCGGTCGAGGCCCCCGGAAACGGTGAAATGGCGGTCGGGTGGTTATGGGTTTCCACCTTCATCAGGATGTGCTGCAGGGCGCTGCTTTTTTGATAAGCGCCAACCCGCATGCCAGCGTCGGTCAGGCTCGCCTGGCTGCTGAAGCGCTCGACCTGGCCCCCCGCCATCACCGAGGCGTTGTCCGAGTAGGCCACCAGCATGTGCTGGGGGTTGGTCTGGTGGGTGTGGCGGATCATGCCGAACAGGCTGTTGGGCTGGGCCTCGCCGTCAATGGTGAACTGGGCGTTGAAAATCTTGTGACGACAGTGTTCGCTGTTGGCCTGGGCGAACATCATCAGCTCGACGTCGGTGGGGTTGCGCTGCAGCTGGGTGAAGGCCTGCACCAGGTAGTCCATCTCGTCGTCGGCCAGCGCCAGGCCAAACTCGGCATTGGCGGCCAGCAGCGCCGCCTTGCCGCCGGTCAGCACGTCAACATGGGCCATCGGCGCGGCCGGCAGGCTGGCAAACAGGCCATGCGCCGTGGCACGCTCGAACATCACGCTCTCGGTCATGCGGTCGTGCAGCAAGGCGGCCACCTGCGCCAGTTGCGCCTCGGTCAGGGTCGGCTTGCCCAGCAGACCGGATTTCAGGCTGATGCGGTATTCGGTGATGCGCTCGACGCGGTGCAGCGTCAGGCCGCAATTGTGGGCGATGTCGGTGGCCTTGGAAGCCCAGGGCGACACCGTGCCAAAACGCGGCGTCACCACAATCAGCGGGCCGTCTTGCGGGCCGGCGTAGGGCTCGCCATAGTTCAGCAAGGCGGCCAGTTGCTGTTGCAGCGCGGCGCTGGGGGCCTCATCGGAGCAAACCAGGTGCACATGGCGCGCAGCAATGCCACTGATTTTTTCGTGCACGGCTTGCAGCCCCGGCAGAAGTTGTTGGACACGGAAAGCGCCAAGAGCGCTACCGCCCTCAAAAGGGGTGATGTGCAGAGTCAATTGGAGGGCCTCAGGGAGAGACTGACGAATGGATTAAAAAGCACGGCAACAGGGTGTCGCCATGCAAAAAGTAGCCGGATTTTAACTACCCATCAGACACCACGGTAGAGCCAGGGCTGGTCCATCAGGCCTTCGCCGCGAATTTTCATGGCGGCGTTGCGGCCAAACGCCATCAGACCGCTGGCGTGAAAGATCTTGCCATTGCGGATGGCTGTGGCCTGTACCCGGGCATTGCGCTGCCAGCGCTGCTGGGCGTAGTAGCGCAACAGGGCCGGCACCCGGGCATGGGCTTGCGGACCGCCGCCTTCCAGCACACGCGCCAGCACATGCGCGTCTTCAATGGCCATGCCCGCACCCTGGGCCAGGTAGGGCACCATCGGGTGGGCGGCATCACCCAGCAGGGCGACACGGCCGCCGGCCTGCTCGCGGCCGCTGCGCATGGGCGGGCGAATGCTCAAGGCCCACAAACGCCAGTCCGGCACCGCCTGCACCAGGTCCCTGAGCTGCTTGCAGCAGCTTTGCAAGCGCTGCTGCAGCTCAGACGCGTTGCCGCTGTGGTCCCAGTGCGACATGTCACCCTGCACCTGGCCATGCACGATGGCCACCACATTGAGCCACTCACCGCCGCGCACTGGGTACTGCACCACATGCATCAGCGGCCCCAGCCAGGCCGTCACTTGCGAGCTGCGCAAGTGCACCGGCAGGCGCGCCTGCGAGATCAGCGCGCGGTAAGCCAGCTGCCCGGTGGCTTGCGGCGTGCCGTCGGCAAGCAACTGTTGGCGAATGCCGCTCCAGCCGCCGTCGGCACCCACCAACAGGTCGCCACGCTCGAGCTGATCCTGGGCCAACAGCACCGCCACATCGCTGTCGGTCTCTGAAAAACTGATGACCGGGCTGCTTAGCCTCAGCGCCGCCCCACCGCGCCGCTGCAAAGCCGACAACAGCAGTGTGTGCAGGTCGGCACGGTGGATGGTGAGGTAAGGTGCGCCGTAGCGTTGGGCCATGACCTCACCCAGGCGCAACATGCCCAATTCGGCGCCCGAGCTGGCGCTGCGCACCTGCAGCCGGTCAGGGAAAGCCGCCACCGCGGCCAGCGCCTCCTGCAGGCCCCAGCCATACAGAAGCCTGACCACGTTGGGGCTCAGCTGAATGCCCGCGCCAAACTCCGAAAACTCGGCATGGCGCTCAAACAGCGCGACCTCAGCCCCCGCGCGGACACAAGCCAACGCGGCGCTCAGGCCGCCGATGCCGCCACCTGCTATCAATACGTTCAGCATTTCAAAACTCGATCCAATTTGAAAAATTGGTCTATTGTCGATTCCGAAAACTGCACAAGGCTGACAAGCTCAGCCCCATCTTTTTGCACGATGCTTACGCTACCATGCCGCCGAACACAACCCAAGGAAGAAAACCATGGCGAGATGGATCAAAAATTTGCTGCTGTCCACCCTCGCCTGCATGGCGCTGCCAGCTTTTGCCCAGCCGCTGCGCCACCAGGTGCTCGCATCGAATTTGGCGCATCCGTGGGCGCTGGCCTTTTTGCCCGAGGGCCGGTTTCTGGTGACCGAACGGCTAAGGCGCCTGATCAGGCTGCTGCCCTGACCCCGTCAGGGCCGAAGATGCGAATTCGCAAAGGTTTGCTGCGCTCGACTGCTTAAAGTTCACGCTTGATCTTTTTTCAACGAGCCAAGCCATACAGGAGACCCGCATGAACATGAAGACGATTCGCCAACTGGCCAAGACCCTCCAGGTCGAGACGGGCCAGTTGTCAAAGACCGACCTGATCAAAAAAATCCAGCTCGCCGAGGGCAACTTTGACTGCTATGGCAGCGCCAGCAGCGGTGAATGTGACCAGCTTGATTGCGTCTGGCGCTCCGACTGCCTGAACGAATCCGTTGTCGCAGCCACAGAGGCAGAATAAAGCGGCAGCTCGTCAGATCGCCACATGGTGCGACGCGTCACCGGGACTCTGCAGCGAGGTGTTGTCCCAGCTCACCTCAAGCCGGTCACGGCCGGCTTTTTTGGCACGGTACAGCGCCGCATCACATTCGGCCAACAGCTCGCCAAACGACGTCTGTTGCATGAGGTAGCTGGCGCCGATGCTCACCGTGTAGGCGATGCTGCGGCCCTCGAAGCGCACCGGCTTGGCGCGCACGGCGCCCAGAATACGGCTGGCCAGCGCGCAGCCGCCCTCTTGTGTCGTGTTGGGCAGCAGCACGGCAAATTCCTCGCCGCCGATGCGGCCGATCACATCCGATTCGCGCAGGACTTCCTTGACCGTTTGCACAAAACCCCGCAGCACCGCGTCGCCCGTGGGATGCCCGTAGCTGTCATTGACGTCTTTGAAGTGGTCCAGGTCCAGCATCAGCACCATCAGCGGCAAGGCATAACGCTGCGAGCGCGCCATTTCCTGCTCGGCCAAATTCATGAAATGCTGGCGACTCAAGGCACTTGTCAAGTCGTCCACATTGGCCAGGGCCAGACTGGCCAGTTCGGCGCGTTTGAGGCCGCTCACATCTTCGTGGGTCACCACCATGCGGTGCGCGGCGTCCTGGACCGGGGTGATTTTGACGGTAAACCACCACCGGCGACATTGGCACTGGATTGGCTCCGGAACATGGAAATAGGCTTGCTCCCCGGCAATGACCGCATTGATGCCAGCCGCCACGATGGCCACCGTTGGCGCGTCAACGGCAAAAAGCTGTGCCAGCACCGCCAGGTAGCTTCTGCCGACCGACTCCTCGAAATCAAGGTCCGACATGTAGTTGCGCCACGCCGCATTGGTCTGCAGGATCATGCCCTCCCGGTCCAGTACCGCGATCTGCGCCGAGATGGCGTTAAAGATGGCTTGCTGGAACTGCGCCGCCGCCGCCAGATCGGCTTCGGCCTGCTTCCTTTGCGAGATATCGACCAGGGTGCCCACCATGCGCAAGGCCTGCGCCTGGTCCGAAAAAAGCACCACAGCACCCCGGGCAAGGACCCATTTACTGCTGCCATCCTTGCACTGCAAGCGGTTTTCGTTGTGAAATTTGACGCTTTTTCCGACGATGCAATCCTGCAGTTTTTGCACCAATTGCGGTTTGTCATCAGGGTGGACGAAGCCCAGCAAGTCGGCGAGACAGTTGCCCAGCTCGGTAAGTGGAGACCCAAGCAGTCGCGCAAAACCTTCCGAAACCAACACTTCGCCGGTGTCGACCTGCCAGTCCCAGACGCCGTCCCCAACCGCTGACAGCGCCAGCGTCAGGCGCTCTTCGCTGCAGCGCAACTGCTCCTCCATGCGCTTGCGCTCTGACACATCGACCAGCGCAATCTGCCAGCCCAACGCGGGACCGATCCAGACCACCTTGACCTGCACCGGCAGCGACTCGAAGCCATTGATCTGCAAGGCGAGTTCGTCTGTCTGGCGGTCGTGCCGGTCGCGGGCCAGCGTCAGCATGTCGTTGAATCGGGCCCGATGCCCTTCGGCCACATACAGGCCGAGCCGGCTGCCGATCAGTCGGGCGCGCTCGGAAGCCAGCAGCTGGGAGGCGGCCAGGTTCAGTCGGGTGATGTGTCCGTCGGCATCAACCTGCACACTGCTGACGGGTGCAAAGTCAAAGAGTTCGTTGCTCTGATTGAGCGCCTGCTCCAATTGCGCCCTGGCCGTGTTCAGGTGCTCGTTCTGCAACTCCAGTTCGATCTGGTGGATTTCGAGTTCTTCAAGCAAGTGCTGGACTTGATGCAGATCCAGGTTTGCCACCACAGGGCCACCGCCACACCCGGACAGTCGGGCCATGGCCATTTGGCGCAGGGCAGCCAGGTCAGTCGGGTTCTTACGGTAGACCATGGCCACTGCCCTGAGCGCCTGTGCCTGCCGTCAAGGCCTGCAACCTGGCTTGTGCGTCACGCAACTCAAGCTCCAGTCTCTTGCTGGCGCTGATGTCGGCAAAGGTAATGACCAGGCCGTCGATCCGGTTGTCCTGGGTGCGGTAGGGCATGATGCGCACCCTGAACCAGCGCGCCCCGGTGGCAGGCACATCGGCTTCCTTGAACACCAGCGTGCGCAACACCTCGCGCGCGTCGGCCGCGAGGCCGGGGTAGTTGAGGTCGCACACGATGTCGGTGATGCAGCGCCCGGCGTCGCCGGGGATCAGCTTGAAAATCCGGGTGGTGGACGGCGTGAAGCGGCGCACATGCAGGGTCTCGTCGAGGAACAGAATCGCAATCTCGGTGCTGTCGAGCAGGTTGCGCATGTCGTTGCTGGCGCGCGAGATCTCGGCCACCTTGAGCCGCAACTCGTTGTTGATGGTTTGCAGCTCTTCGTTCATCGACTGCATTTCTTCCTTGGAGGTGGTCAACTCCTCGTTGGTGGACTGAAGTTCCTCGTTGGTCGACTGCAGCTCCTCGTTGGTCGACTTGAGCTCCTCCTGCGAGGTCTGCATTTCCTCGCGGGTCGAGCGGGCGTCTTCACGCGCGTGCTGCAGCTCCTGCAGGGCGTCCTCGATGCGCTGGCCCTCACCCGCAACCGCCTCCGCGGCCGCGAGGCGCGGCCGGCGCGCGCTGGGCGAGGCCACATCGCGAAACACAATCAGGACGGTGCCGCTCAGCGCCACGGGTTCATTGAGCGGCTGCACCACCACATCCACATAATGGGCTGGCCTGGTGCTGTCGATCCTGACCCGCTTGAGGGTGGCGGCCTTGTTTTCGCGCACCGCGCGGTAAAACGCTTCGCTGAGGGCCTGCTTGAGTCCCTCGCGGGCCATGGCAAACAGGTTCAGCTTGGGCTTGCCCGCGGCAGGCTCCAGGTATTTGCCGGTCTTGCCGCTGACGTACAGCATCTCGCCCTTGGCGCTGACCAGCAGCGCCGCCGGCGCAAAGTTGGCCAGCACCAGTTGCTCGACCAGCATTTGCAGGTCGGGTGCCATGACCGACACGCCCTGCCCGAGCGGGGCGGTGGCCGCCGCGCGCGAACCGGCATGGCTGAAGGCCGCGGGCATGCCCGGGGGCAGCGCCGGTGTCGGCACGTCGAGCCTGCGGTAAATGCGAGAGCGACCCGGCAGGCCCGTAAACAGCGAACTGGCCGGGCCGACCGACTCCGAGCTGCCGAGCAACAAAAAACCGCCAGGCGAGAGGCTGTAGTGAAACAGTTGCAGCAGCTTTCCCTGCAGCCCGGCCTCAAGGTAGATCAGCAGGTTGCGGCAACTCAAGAGGTCGATGCGGGTAAACGGCGGGTCGACGATGACGTTTTGCTCGGCAAAGATCACCATTTCGCGAATTTCGTTGCTGACGCGGTAGCCCGGCGCCTCAGGCACAAAAAAACGCTTCAGGCGCGCCTCAGAGACGTCGCCAACAATGCTTTCGGGGTAGACCCCGGCGCGCGCCCGGGCAATCGCAGCCTTGTCGAGATCGGAGGCAAAAATCAGCAACTTGTAGCGCTGCGTGGCTTTGACCTCGTCCAGCGACTCCCTGAACAACATGGCCAGTGAATAAGCCTCTTCGCCGCTTGAGCAGCCAGGGATCCAGGCGCGCAACTGAGCACCGTCGGGATGGCTGGCGCACAGGGCCGGCAACACCTCGCGCTTGAGCTGCGCCCAAACCTCGGCATCGCGAAAAAAGCTGGTGACCCCGATCAGCAGCTCGCCCAGCAGCAGCTCGATCTCCTTGGGGTTCTCGCGCACATAGCGCAGGTAATCGTCGATGCGGTGCAACTGGTGCAAGCCCATGCGGCGCTCGACGCGGCGCATGATGGTGTTTTTTTTGTAGGCCGAAAAATCATGGCCGGTATGGGTGCGCAGCAAGACCAGGATCTTGTCGAGAAAGCTGGCCGCCGTGCGCTGGAATTCGGCCTCGATCTGGGCCTGGACGTCGCCCACGAGGCGGATGCGCTTGACAAAGGCGATCACCTTGGCGGGGAGCTCATCGGCGGGTGCCACGGCGTCGACCACATCGGCGTCGATCGCGCTGCGCGGCATGCTGTCGAACTGGGCCGAAGCCGGTGTCTGGGCAAACGACGCGCCTCCAGCCTGCCGAATGGCGCGCAGGCCGATTGTGCCGTCCGAGCCCATGCCCGACAAAATAACGCCAATGCTGTTGTGCTGGCGGTCATCGGCGAGCGACCTGAAGAAAAAATCAATCGGCTGGCGCAAACCGCGCGCTTCGGTCGGTTCGAACAAATGCAACACGCCGTGCATCAGGGACAGGTCCCGGCCCGGAGGAATCACATAGACATGGTCGGGTTCGACCGCCATCTGGTCAAGCGCCTGCACCACCGGCATCGGGGTATGGCGCTGCAGCAGCTCCACCAGCATGCCCTCGCTGTGCGGGTCGCGGTGCTGCACCACCACGATGGCCAGGCCGGACTGCGGCGGCACATGCGACAAAAACTGCTCCAGCGCGGTCAGCCCACCGGCGGATGCCCCGATGCCCACAATGGGAAAGACTGCGCTGGCAGCAGATACGTTGTTGTCGATGTTCACTCAATCAATCCCTGTGATGGTTAATCATCTGGCACCCTTTGTTTTTAAAATTGTAAGCGCAACAAATAAGCAACGGATAATAAATCACAAGGCCTGGCGAGGGGCTGACAACTCAGGATTCGATGGCGTTCTCCTTCATATTGATTCGGCCCGGTAAAGTATGAACCGTTCGCCCTGAGCCTGTCGAAGGGCTTCGACGAGCTCAGCCCGAACGGAACTTAAAACATCATCGGGCCGGATCAGTAGGTCCAGCTCGCTGGCGCCCGTCATGGCACTTACCGTTCGAAATGGCACAGGGCAGTGCGATCGAGGATCCTGATTTCGCGGAACTCCACCTCGATGATGCCCTGCTGAACCAGGGCCGAGAATGCGCGGCTCACCGTCTCCACCGTCACGCTCAGGTGGTGGCCAATGTCGCGCCGGGTCATCGGCAAAATAAAGTGGCTGGGCGACCAGCCCATGGCCTCGAAGCGCCGCGACATGGTGTGAAGAAAGCGCGCCACGCGGGCCTCGGATTTGACCGAGCGGGTCAGCGAATAAGCTTCCTGTTCCTGGGTGAGCTCGCGGCTGCTGGCCCAATAGGCCATGTGCTCCAGATGGTTGCCGATGCGGTCGGCAAACAGCTCTGCCGCCGGGATGCGGATCAGGTCGCAGTCGGTCAGGGCCACCGCCTCGCTCATGTAGGCATTCTGGTAGATGCCGTCGAAACCCAGCAGGTTGCCTTTCATCGGAAAGCCCAGCACATGAACGCCACCATC
>JBASJO010000007.1:0-5915 GCA_049655365.1 Rhodoferax sp.
CGCCAGCACAATCATCAAGAAGACAGAAAACTCTTCGGTCCAGGCAAAGGACTGGTTGGTGAAGTAGCGCACCAGCACGTTGGCAAAGGTGATGAGGGCCAGCAAGCCCATCACGATCACGGTCAGCCAGTCTTCGATCTTGAGCGGGACGACGGTGACCTCGTCCTGCGCGGCAGGGTCTGGCACCTCGACAGGCAAATGGGTGGGTTCGTGAAGTGAAGGCATGAAAAGTGGAAAATGATCGCAGCTACCATCAAGAGGAAGGTGGGCATTGTAGAAGCTGCCTCCACCCATTCAGACAACACTCAAGACCATGAACCAAGCTCCCGCCGAGGCACCTGTTGCCGCGCTGAAATACCTGCAGGGCTACCCCGCCAGCACACTGGCGCAAGTGGCACAGATGCTGCAGCACGACAAGGTGGCCGACTGGCTGCTGCAGAAATACCCGCAAGCCCATACAGTGCGCACCGACCGCGCCCTGTTTGACTATGTGCAGACGCTGAAAATCGATTACCTGCGCGGCGCCGAGCCGGTCAACAAGGTGCTGTTTGACAGCAAACTGCATGTGGTGAAAAACGCCTTGGGCACACACACCAGCGTGTCACGGGTGCAGGGCAACAAGCTCAAGGCCAAGCGCGAGATCCGGATTGCCACGCTGTTCAAAACCGTGCCCGATGAATTTTTGCGCATGATCACCGTGCACGAGCTGGCGCACCTGAAGGAAAAAGCCCACGACAAGGCCTTTTACCAGCTCTGCAAGCACATGGAGCCCGGCTACCACCAACTCGAATTCGAGGTACGGGTGTATCTGACCCATCTGGAAACCTCAGGTGCCCGGCTGTGGGAATCTTAAGGCTTTGCGGGTCAGACCACTCGCAAAGCGACGTGCTCTGACCCCAACTAATCAACGCAGCGGCTTGAGCAACTCCGACAGCCCGTTGTGATCGATCTCGTGCATCAGCCCAATCAGGCGGCCGATCTCGCCCTTGGGCACGCCTTCGCGCACAAACCAGCGCAGGTAGTCGCCGGGCAAATCGGCGATCAGACGGCCCTTGTACTTGCCAAAGGGCATCTCACGTGTCACCAGCAACAACAGGTCTTCGGGGTTCATGTCAGCCCCCGGCGCGTTTGACGTTGTGGCCCTGCGCCTTGAGCAGCTCCATGACGCGCTCGACATGGTCGCCTTGCACTTCGATCACGCCGTCTTTCACCGTGCCCCCCGAGCCACACGCGGTTTTGAGCTGCTTGCCCAGGGCGATCAAGGCCGCGTCATCCAGGTCCAGTCCCTTGACCAGGGTCACGCCCTTGCCGGCACGTCCCTTGGTCTGGCGCGACACCCGCACGATGCCGTCGCCCGCCGGGCGGTTGACGGCAGTGCGGCAACTGCATTGCGCCTGCGGCCGGCGGCATTGCGGGCACATGCGGCCGCTGTCGGTGCTGTAGACCAGACCGCTGCTGAGGAGTTTGTTTTTCATGCGAATCAGCCGGTATGAATCAAAGGGCTTGACGTTAAAACGGCTGATTGTCCCGCACAGAGCCCCAAGATCAGCCAAAATGGCCAACCACGCCATTCAAAGGAAATCGCACATGTCACGTCCCAGCGTTTGGGCACCCAAAATAGTCGCCTTGATCAAGGGCGGCAACAGCTCGGCCGCCCTTGCCCAGATCAAGGTGGCACCCACCGTGAAAGACCTACAGGACCTGCGCAAGCTGCTCATGGCGGCCAACCTGATCAAGTCCAACCCCAATGTGGACGCAGCCACCAACGACATGATCGCCGAGTTGTCGGCGCCCCGGCTGCACCGCTCGCCCTGAGCTCAGGGCAGCAGGTCGAGCGCCTGCATGTAGGCCGGCTGCACCATCAGGTCGTCCCATGGCATGGCGCGGCTGCCTGGCAACATGGCCAGACGGCGTTCTTCGCTGGCGTCGCTCGGTTGCCACTGGCCCCTGAGTTGCGCTTCGGTCAGGCCATTGATCAGGGCATCCAGCTCGGCGCCCTCGCCCATTGACTGGTTGCACAGCAGCACCATGTCACAGCCGGCATTCAGGGCCGCCACCGCCGCCTGGGTCGGGCTGACCGGCTGGCCGTCCAGCACGCGGGCACCGGCCATGGACAGGTCATCACTGAACACCGCGCCGGTAAAGCCGAGCTGGCCGCGCAGGATGTCGCCCAGCCATTTGCCCGAAAAACAGGCCGGTCGGGCATCGACCTTGGGGTAGATCACATGCGCCGGCATGACGCTGGTGAGGGCCGTGCCAAGCCAGTCATAGGGCCGGGCATCGTCGGCCAGAATGGCCTTGAGGCTGCGCTTGTCGACCGGAATGTCGGTGTGCGAGTCGGCCTTGACAAAGCCGTGGCCCGGAAAATGCTTGCCGCAGTTGGCCATGCCGCTTTGCAGCAAGCCATGCATCAGGCTCTTGGCCAGCAGGCTGACCACGCGCGGGTCACGGGCAAAGGCGCGGTTGCCGATCACGCTGCTCTCGCCGTAATCCAGGTCAAGCACCGGGGTAAAGCTCAGGTCCACACCGCAAGCGCGCAGCTCGGCGCCCAGCACATAACCACAGGCGGTGGCAGCGCGGGTGGCACGCATGGCACCGCTGCCCTCGCCCGCCTTGCCGTCCTGCAACCAGAGCTCGCCCAGGGCGCGCATGGGCGGCAAGTGGGTAAAGCCGTCAGTCTTGAAACGCTGCACATGACCACCTTCGTGGTCCACACAAATCAGCAAATCCTTGCGCACCTTCTTGATGCTGTGGCACAGGGCTGTGAGTTGGTCGCGGCTCTGCCAGTTGCGGGCAAACAGGATCATGCCACCCACCAACGGGTGCTTGAGGCGCTGCTTGTCTTGTTTGCTGAGGGTCAAACCGGCGATGTCGATGATCAGGGGGGCGTGCAGATTCATGATGTTTTCCCGGGTAAATGGCGTGATGTGGTGTGCTGACTGACTGACTAACGATTAAAGACCATTTTTACCGATGATTTCCACCACACAAAAGCTCGCAGCATAGTCGGTCTCGTCGGTCACACTGATGTGGGCGCTTAAGGATTTGGTCTCGAACCAGGCTTTGAGTTCGCCATGCAACACGATGTGGGGCTGGCCGCTGGGCAGCTTGCCCACTTCACAGAGGCGCCAGGTCATGGGCATGCGCATACCCAGGCCGATGGCTTTGCTGAAGGCCTCCTTGGCGCTGAAACGCGTGGCCAGGTAGCGCACACCGCGCTCGGGCCAGCGCTCGCTGCGTTCGTGCCAGGTGGCGAGTTCGGCTTCGCTGAGGATCTTTTGCGCAAAACGCTCGCCATGGCGATCCAGGCTGGCCTGGATGCGACGCACATCACAGATGTCGGTGCCAATGCCGTAGATCATGCGGCATCACGAATGCAGCGCAGATAGTCCTTGATGGTGGCGCTGTAGCCCAGCTCCAGCGCATCGGCGATCAGCGCGTGGCCAATGGACACCTCGCTCACGCCCGGCACCTGGGCGATGAAGGCAGTGAGGTTGTCGCGGTTCAGGTCGTGGCCGGCGTTCACTTCCAGACCCACGTCCAGCGCCGCCTGGGCAGCCCGGGCAAAACGTGCCAGTTGGCCCGCCTGATCCGGGGTACCCCAGGCGGCGGCATAGGGTTCGGTGTAAAGCTCGACCCGGTCGGCGCCCACCGCCTTGGCAGCCGCCATGGCGTTGGCATCGGCATCCATGAACAAGCTCACGCGCAAACCCCAAGCGTGGGCTTGGTCAATCAGCGGCTTCAACACTGGCGCGTCAAGCGGAAAAGTCCAGCCATGGTCGCTGGTGAACTGGCCTTGCGCGTCGGGCACAAACGTGACCTGGTGCACCGGTAGCTGCTGCGCCACCAGCGCACCCACCACGTCCATCAGGTTGTGCAATGGGTTGCCTTCGATGTTGAACTCGCGGTCCGGCCAGTCCTTGAGTAACCTGGCCAGCTCGGGCACGTCACTGGCGCGAATGTGGCGCTCGTCGGGGCGCGGGTGCACCGTGATGCCGGTGGCACCGGCTTGCAGGCACAGCGTGGCCGCGCGCGTGACACTGGGAATCCCCAGGTGCCGGGTGTTGCGCACCAGTGCGACCTTGTTGAGGTTGACGGACAAAGAAGTAGTATTCATAGGCTTTGCAGATCGATCATCATTTGCCGGGTGCGAAGACTGGGCACCCCGCAATGGTAATTGAGCAGGGTGCGCAATTGGGGCTTGAGTGCGCTGGCCACCTCGGCGCAGGCGCGCAGCACGGTGGTCAGGGGCACGCGCTCGCCCAAGGCCTGTTGCAGCGCCGTCCACTGGGCCCCGCTCAGGCTGCTGCGGTCAGCGTCGCTGGCCTGGCGCAAGCCACCTTCGGGCACCAGGCTGTAATGTTCATCCGGGTGCAGCGCCAGCAGCGTCATGGTTTGCGCGTCCAGCAAGGGCAGCAGGCCGATTTCACGCAGCAGCAAGAGCTCAAAGGCACGCAGGGCAGACTCCAGCACCTCGCCGTGCTCGCTGGCAATGATCTGCACCACGGTGGCGTAGACGTCAAACAACACCGGGTGCGGGTCTTCGCGTGCCAGCAGCAGCAGCAACAACTCGTTGAGGTAGTAGCCCGACATCAGCGCGTCCCCGGTGGGCATGACGTGGCCACCCTGCCATTCGGCAGCTTTCAGGGTCTTGATTTCGGCCTCGCCGCCAAACGCCAGGTGCAGCGGTTGCAGCGGCAACAAAATGGGACGAAAACTGGAACTGGGCCGTTTCACGCCCTTGGCCACCAGCGCCATGCGGCCGTGGTGGCGGGTGAAGACCTCCAGGATCAGGCTGGTCTCGCTCCAGTCGTAGCGGTGCAGCACAAAGGCGGGTTCGTCAGAAATGCGCTTGGTGGCCATGGGTCATGTCAAGTCTTTGTGCGCGGGTCAATCCAGCCAGCGCACCAGGTAATAAAGTCGCAAACCTTCGGAAGAGCGGGACGGCCCCATCACCTCTACCGCATGCTGGTTGAGCTCGGGCCTGGCCTGGGCGCGGGCAGCGGACTCATCATCGAGCACTTCCACACAGTTTTCTGGGAAGCGTTTGCGTGCGCCGCGCGTGACATGCGCGATGGCAAAACACGCCTGCATCATGTGAGGCACATCGGGGTCAAGGCTGATGCCGATGTTCATTTCTGTCCCCTGAGTTGTTGAATATTGATCAAAATGGGCTCAAACAGCGGCGCCAGATGCCTGCGCATCAGCGGCCCCACCGCGGTGGTTTTGTTCAGGATGGGCCGGGCATCAAGATGGCTCAGGCGCCCCAAGGCCACCATGGCCCGCGCCTCACGCTGCAGGTCCTCGGGCCAGTCTACCCGAATGGTGCACTCCTCTGCCCCAGAAAAATAACGCCCCAGAATATCCAGCAGAAGGTAGACCGCCTCGGGGGCCGGTGGTTTTTCAAGCAGCATCGCGCAGGCACGCAGATAGCTCTGGCCACTGGGGCTGTAACAACGCACAAAGTGCCGGCCCCAAGCGTCACCCGAGGCGGCGCTCTGCGCCAAGTGGGGCGGCACCAGGCGCTCAGGGTCCGGCGGCAAGTCATCGGGGCAAAGCTCCAGAAAACCCACAAAATAATGCGGCCGGTGTTTCGCCTTGGCCCACAACTGGGCACTTTTAATTGGATCCAGCAAGCCGGCCCCCAGCACCGCGCGCACCGAGTTCATGGCCTGGATCGGGTCTTCTTCAAACGGCAGGTGCTCAATCAGGAAGTCGGCCAACACCTGGCCCATGGTGCCGGTTCGCACCGAGGCGTGGTTCAGCAGGTAACGCGCCACATCCATGCCGGGCAGCGCCCACCAGGCCCGCCGCGCCAGCTCATGCGTCAGGGTGGACGCCTGCGCCATGGCCTTGACCGCCTCGGGCTCACCCAAGAGCAGCAAAGCCTGCAAATTTTTGGCGCTGGACTGGCC
>JBASJO010000008.1:0-3252 GCA_049655365.1 Rhodoferax sp.
GGGCTTTGCCGCCACACGCCAGCTCGCCAAGCGCCAGATCACCTGGCTGCGCTCCACCCCTCAGCGCCAGGTGGTGGCCTGCGATGCGCCCGATGCCCTGGAGCAGGTGTTGGCGCGGACGAGATGTTTTATTGAAGGCCCACCATGACCTTGACCATCAACAATTTAAGCAAAAGCTACGACCAGACGCCGGTCTTCAGCCATGTGTCGCTGCATGTGGCACCCGGTGAATTTGTCGCCATCGTCGGCGAGTCGGGCGTGGGCAAGTCCACCTTGCTCAACTGCATGGCGGGGCTGGACGCGTGGGACAGTGGCAGCGTGCTGCTCGACGGGCAAGACCTGGGCGCGCTCAGCGACGAGCAACTGGCGCGCCTGCGCCGGGAGAAAACCGGTTTTGTCTTTCAGGCTTTTCACGTGTTGCCGCACCTGAGCGTGGCGCAGAACGTGGCCTTGCCGCTGATGCTGCTGGGCCAGCATGACGACGCGCGGGTCCAGGCCATGCTGGATGCCGTGGGCCTGGGCGGCTTGGGCGAACGCTTGCCACAGCAGCTCAGCGGCGGCCAGTTGCAACGCGTGGCCATCGCCCGCGCGTTGGTGCACCGCCCGATACTGCTGCTGGCTGACGAGCCCACCGGCAACCTCGACCCCAGCACCGCAGGGCTGGTGATGAACGCGCTGGTCGGGCAAACGCGACAGCACGGTGCAGCCATGGTGCTGGTGACGCATTCGCTGGCGGCGGCAGAGCGCGCCGACCGGGTGCTCAGACTCACCCCCGAGGGGCTGGTTTCAAATGCAAGTCCTGATTGATTTTTGCGACCCGCACGGTCAACAGGCCGCCTTGCGCTGTGCTTTCGACGCGCCTGTGCAGACGCTGGTGGCGCACACGCCCCAGCAGGTCAAGCCGCTGCTGGACGCCGTCGACGCGCTGACCCAACAAGGCTTCTGGTGCGTGGGTTATGTGCGTTACGAGGCTGCGCCGGCGTTTGATGCCGCACTCAAGGTGCATGCAGCCGACGGCCCGCTGGTCTGGTTCGGCGTCTATGCCCAAGCCCTGCCGTGGCCCGACGAGGCGGCCGATGACGCCGATAAAAATGACGCCACCCGCGTGTTATGGCAAAGCAGCCTGGACCGGACGGACTTTGATGCAGCCATGAACATCATCCACCAGGCCATCGCGGCCGGTGACCTGTACCAGGTCAACTACACCGCGCCGCTGCATGGCGAGTTTTCTGGCGATGCGCAAACACTTTTCAAGCGCCTGCACCGCGCCCAGCCCCAGGGCTACGCGGCCTTCATCGACAGTGGCTTCGAGCAAGTGCTGTCGGTCTCGCCCGAGCTGTTTTTTGACTGGCAGGACGGTCAGCTGCTGACTCGCCCGATGAAGGGCACGGCGCCGCGTGGCGACAGCGTGGAACATGACAAAACGCTGGCCGCCGAGCTGGTGGCCTCGCCCAAGGAACGCGCCGAGAACGTGATGATTGTCGATTTGCTGCGCAATGACGTGTCGCGCGTCGCACAACCGCATAGCGTCAAGGTGCCGCATCTGTTTACCGTACAAACGCTGCCCACGGTGCTGCAAATGGTGTCCGACGTGACCGCCGTCACCCGACCCGGCACCAGCTTATGCGATGTGTTCAACGCGCTGTTTCCGTGCGGTTCGGTCACCGGCGCACCCAAGGTGCAGGCCATGCGCATGATTGCGACACTGGAGACGACGCCGCGCGGCATTTACTGCGGCGCCATCGGGGTGGTGCGCCCGGGTGGCCACGCCACTTTCAACGTGGCGATCCGCAGCGTCACTTTGCAAGGCACAAAGGCGACGTGTGGCATTGGCAGCGGCATCACCTTTGACGCCACGGCAGAGGCCGAGTGGCGGGAGTGGCGCGTCAAACGCGGCTTTCTGGAGCGCGCCAGCGAACCCTTCCAGTTGCTGGAAACTCTGCGGCTGGAAACTGGCGTTTTTCACCACTTGGAGGCGCACTTGGCGCGATTGAAGCGGGCGGCGTCACACTTCGCCTATCCGTTCGACGAATCCGACATCCGCCAGGTCTTGCGCAATTTGATGACCGATGAATCAGCCTGGCGGGTACGTCTTTTGCTCGACGACCAAGGCCACCCACGGGCTCAAGCCTTTGCGCTGCCACCTTCTCCAGCGCCGGTGACGCTGCAACTGGCAGGCCGGCCTTTCGATCACGCGCACAGCGAGTTCACGCGTTTCAAAACCACACACCGTGCCCATTACGAGGCCTTTGCCCCGACCGACCCGGCCGTCTTCGACACCCTGCTCTACAACGACGCTGGCGAGTTGACCGAATGCACACGCGGCAACATCGCCCTGCTGTTCGATGGTCAATGGGTGACACCGCCATTGCGCGGCGGGCTGCTCGACGGCATTGGACGGGAAATGTATTTGAAAGAAGGCTGTCTGGTGGAAGCCGTGGTACGGGTTGACGACCTGCCGCGCGTGCAAGCGCTGGCTTTCATCAACAGCTTGCGCGGCTGGCTGGACGCCCGGCTGCTCAGATAATGTCAGCGCAGATCACCCTAAAAATCCCGAGGAAACACACATGTTCGTCGTCATTTTTCGCGCCAAGATTCGCAGCACTGACAGCGAATACACCCAGGTCGCAGCGCGCATGCGCGAGCTGGCACTGGGTCAGTTCGGCTGCCTTGAATTTACCGCAGTGACCGAAGGCCAGGACGAAATTGCCCTGTCTTATTGGCCTTCCGAGGAACACATCCGGGCCTGGAAGTCACACGCTGAGCATGTGCTGGCCCAGCAACTTGGCCGCGAACGCTGGTACGAATCCTATGTGGTGCAAGTGGCCGAAATCACCCGGGAATACAAATTCATGCTTTAACCCAGATTGTCCATTAGGCGCACCTGCGGTGCTGTTTGGGTGCAGGCGGCGCATTGGCGGCCATTTTTTCCCTTCTTCGTTGTCCATAGCCCAAGCTATGGACGCCTCAGTCAGGCCAAAACTGCCTCGCCACTGCATCCGCCTACCCACCAAACCCTAATGGGCAATCTGGGTTTAAGTAACTTTTAGGATTCCCTTAAGCATCATTTAGCAAACAGTTTTTTTGGCCGGCCTACCATTCTCCTTCGTTAATCAACCAAGGAGACATCCATGAAATTTGCGCCTTCCTTACTGGGCTTCGGCTTTGCCGCCTTGCTCGCCGCACCGGTTTCGGCCAGCGACACACTCAACACCAACTTGGTCGAGCGCGGCCGCTACATCATTGGCACCA
>JBASJO010000009.1:0-7758 GCA_049655365.1 Rhodoferax sp.
GCCCCTTGAAAAACGCCAGGACATGAGCAACAGCCTGCTCAACGGACCGCAAACCCGGTCGGGCAGCCCGGACGCGGTCGACGACCAGGGACAGGTCGATGACCTGCTCGCCAGCCTCGGGTTTTAATCCAAGCGTGCGCCCTGATTGCCCAAGGAACAGGCCGATCCCCGGCTTGTTTGACTGATCGGTTCAGGGCCGCAGCCTCAATAATCTTCGGCATGGGGCGCTTGTCGCCTGGCGCTTCGGAGTATTGATGGCGGAAGAAAGTGATCTCGAAAAAACGGAACCGGCCTCGCCCGGGCGCCTGGAGAAGGCGCGCGAGGAAGGGCAGGTCGCACGCTCCCGCGAGTTGGTCACCTTTGTCATGCTGGTGACGGCCACCGGCGGCCTGTGGCTGATGGGCGAGACCATCGGCGGTCATCTGGGTGACACCTTGCGCCACGGCATGCAATTCGAGCGCGCCACCGCCTTTGACACCTCGCGCATGATGGTTCAGGCCGGCCTGGCGACCATGCACACACTGCAGGCCATCATGCCGCTGCTGGCCATGATGATGCTGGCAGCGCTGGTCGCGCCCATGATGCTTGGCGGCTGGTTGCTCTCCAGCAAGTCGCTGGCACCCAATTTTTCAAAACTGAACCCGATCAAGGGCATCGGTCGCATGTTTTCGTCCGAATCCCTGGCCGAACTGCTCAAGACCATCGTCAAGTCCCTGCTCGTGGGCGGCATTGCGTGGTGGGTCATCTCGGACAAGCTGGCTCCCATCATGGGCTTGATGAGCGAACCGGTGCATGTGGCCTTGCCGCATACCTTGCAGCTGGTGATCAGCAGTTGCGCGCTCATCATCGGCGCGCTGTTGCTGGTGGTGGCCATTGACGTGCCCTACCAGCTCTGGAGCCATGCCCACAAGCTGCGCATGTCGCGCGAGGACTTGCGACAGGAGCAAAAGGAAAACGACGGCGATCCTCAGGTCAAGGCCCACATTCGCCGGCAACAGCAGCAGATGGCGAAACGCCGCATGATGGCCGAGGTGCCCAAAGCCGACATCATTGTCACCAACCCCACCCATTTTGCCGTTGCCCTCAAGTACCTCGACAAGGAAATGCGCGCCCCCCGCGTGGTCGCCAAAGGCACTGACCTGGTGGCCTTGCGCATTCGCGCCATGGCCGAAGAAAACAAAATTCCCGTGCTCGAAGCGCCACCGCTCACGCGGGCCCTGTACCGCCACACCCGCCTCGGCGACGAAGTGCCTGCGGCCTTGTATGCAGCCGTGGCGGAAGTGCTGGCCTGGGCCTACCAGCTGCATCGCTGGCGCGCAGATGGCGGCACCCTGCCGCGCACGCCGCAGGACTTGCCGGTGCCCGCCTCGCTCGATCTCCCCGGAAGGCCGGCATGACGCTGTTGAATTCATGGCTGCGCCTGCCCCGCCTGATGCTGAGCGGCAATCAGGGCAAGGGCCTGGTCGGCCCCATCCTGATCATCCTGATTCTCAGCATGATGGTGCTGCCCTTGCCGCCCTTCCTGCTCGACCTGCTGTTCACCTTCAACATCGCGCTGTCGATCATGGTGCTGCTGGTCAGCATGTACACCATGAAGGCGCTGGATTTTGCGGCCTTTCCGGTGGTGCTGCTGTTCACCACGCTGTTACGCCTGTCGCTCAACGTCGCGTCCACCCGCGTCGTGCTGATGGAGGGCCACACCGGCCCCGACGCCGCCGGCAAGGTGATCGAGGCCTTCGGCCACTTTCTGGTTGGCGGCAACTTTGCGGTGGGTGTCATGGTCTTCATCATTCTGGTGGTGATCAACTTCATGGTCATCACCAAGGGCGCGGGCCGTATTGCCGAAGTCGGCGCGCGCTTCACGCTCGACGCGATGCCAGGCAAACAGATGGCGATCGACGCCGACCTCAACGCCGGCCTGATCGGTGAAGACGTGGCGCGCCAGCGGCGTTCCGAGGTGGCGCAGGAAGCCGACTTTTACGGTTCGATGGACGGTGCCAGCAAGTTCGTGCGCGGCGATGCCATCGCGGGCCTGCTCATTCTGGTGATCAACATCATCGGTGGCCTGATCGTTGGTGTCGCGCAGCACGACATGAGCTTCTCGGACGCGGGCACCACTTACACGCTGCTGGCCATCGGCGACGGCCTGGTCGCGCAGATCCCGGCTCTGGTGATTTCAACCGCAGCGGGTGTCATCGTGTCACGCGTCACCACCGACGAAGACGTGGGCCGGCAACTCACCGGGCAGTTGTTTGCCAATCCGCAGGTCTTGTTCCTGACCGCGGGCGTGATCGGCATGATGGGCCTGATTCCGGGCATGCCGAATCTGGCCTTTCTGGTCATTGCGGGCGGGCTGGTCTGGCTCGGACGGCGCGTGATGGCAGGTGCCGCGAGCCGCGCCAGCATCGCAGCGGTGCCCGCACCTGCAGCTGCGCCGGCGGCGGCGGAATCGCAGGAGGCGACCTGGGACGATGTGGCGCTGGTCGATCCGCTCGGTCTTGAAGTCGGCTACCGGCTGATCGCGCTGGTGGACCGGGCGCAAAACGGTGAGCTGCTGGGCCGCATCAAGAGCATTCGCAAAAAGTTCGCGCAGGACATCGGTTTTCTGGCACCCGTGGTGCACATCCGCGACAACCTCGAGATCAAGCCCAATGCCTACGTGATCAAACTCAAGGGGGTCCAGATTGGCCACGGCGAAGCCACGCCAGGGCAATGGATGGCCATCAACCCGGGACAGGTCAGCGCCACCCTGCCCGGCACCCAGACCCAGGACCCGGCCTTCGGCCTGCCCGCCATCTGGATCGACGCCAGCCTGCGCGAACAGGCGCAGATTTATGGCTACACGGTGGTCGATGCGAGCACCGTGGTCGCGACCCACCTGAATCACCTCATTCACGAACACGCGTCCGAATTGCTCGGACGCCAGGAGGTGCAGCAGCTGCTTGACCACATCACCAAGGAGTCACCCGCCCTGGTGGGCGACCTCGTGCCCAAGACAGTGTCCATCACAACCCTGCAAAAAGTGCTGCAAAGCCTGCTTGAGGAAAGCGTGCCGATCCGTGACATGCGCACCATTCTGGATGTGCTGGCCGAGCATGCCGCGCAGGTGACCGACACCACCGAGCTGACGTCACTGATCCGTCTGGCGCTGGGTCGGGCCATCACCCAGCAAATTTTCCCGGGCAACGAGGCGATCCAGGTCATTGGCCTCGACGCCTCGCTCGACCGGGTGCTGTTGCAGGCCCTGACCAACAGCAAGGGGCTCGAACCCGGCCTGGCCAACAACCTGCTGCGCGAAGCCCAGGCGGCCATGGCGCGTCAGGCCGCCATTGGCCTGACGCCGGTGCTGGTGGTGCAGCATCCGCTGCGGGTTCTGCTGGCCCGCTTTCTGCGGCGCAGCCTGCCCCAGCTCAAGGTGCTTTCCCAAGCCGAGATACCTGACGCCCGCACCATCAAAGTGACCGCCATCATAGGAGGAAAAACATGAATCACCCGAATCAAGACGGTGCAGAAACCTGCAAGGTGGTGGCCCCCACCAGCCGCGAGGCGCTACGCCTGTTGCGCGAAAAGCTCGGCCCGGATGCCATCGTGCTGTCGAACCGTGTGACCGCCAACGGCGTGGAAATCGTGGCCATGCTGGAAGGACCGGCCAAACTGCCCGTCACACCCCAGGCCGCGCTGGCGCTGGCCGGCGATGGCGCCAGCGGGCTGCAGGCAACCCTTTCGATGCGCGGCATCGCCGAAGAGCAGTTGGCCGTGCAGAGCTGGAGTGACCTGCAACGGCGCGACCCGGTGCGCGGCCAGCTGTTGCGCACCCTGCTCGGTGCCGGCTTCAGTGCGCGCCTGGCCAGGGACATGCTGGAAAACCTGCCAGCCGACCAGAGCCACGCCAGCGGCATGGACTTTGTCAAGTTGGCCCTGTCCCAACGGATGCCCCTGCTTGAAGACGAGGCGGCACTGATGGCCGAGGGCGGTGTCTATGCCCTGGTCGGGCCGACCGGCGTTGGCAAGACCACCACCACCGCCAAGCTGGCGGCGCGCTGCGTGATGCGCTTCGGCGCCGCAAAACTGGCGCTGGTGACCACCGACAGCTACCGGATCGGAGCCTACGAGCAACTGCGCATCTATGGCCAGATCCTGGGCGTGCCGGTGCATGCCGTGCAGGACGCCGCCGGCCTGGACCGGGTGCTGGCGGACCTGCGCGACAAACACATGGTGCTGATCGACACGGTGGGCATGAGCCAGCGCGACCGCGCCGTCACCGAGCAGATCGCCATGCTGTGCAACGCCAGCCGTCCGGTCAAGCGCCTGCTGCTGCTCAATGCGACCAGCCATGGCGACACGCTCAACGAAGTGGTTCAGGCCTACCGACACAGCGAGCACAAGACGACCGGGCCCGATCTGGCGGGCTGCATCTTCACCAAAATGGACGAGGCGACGCATCCCGGCGCGCTCATCGACATGGCCATTCGCCACCAATTGCCGGTGCACTACATTTCCAGCGGCCAGAAAGTGCCGGAACACCTGATGCTGGTGGACCGCCGCGCCCTGATTGACGGCGTGTTCCAGGCGAAAAGCCGCAGCGCCTGGTTCGTGCCCGGCGAGGCCGACCTTGCCGAGGGCTCGACCAGCCCCGGCAATGCGGCGCAAGTGGTGGCGGCCGAGGCGGTCAGCGACCGTTTGCGCCTGCAATGCCAGCAACTGATACGGGCGCTGACGCACAATGCGCAGGCACTGGCGGCCAATGCGAGCGCGCTGGCCTCAGCTCAAATCGGCTTTGACGAAACCCGTGCCCTGTGGCGCCAGCTCGGCGACGACCAGGTCACCGGAAAGGCCATCGCGCAAACACTGCTGTCCCAGGCGCAGGCCGACATCGCCAGCCATGGCGGCGACTACCTGCTGGCCATCAACGGCGAAATCAGCCCGGACACCGCAGCGCCTGCCGAGACGCGGGTACTCGCCAGCAGCCTGCTGTTATCGGACCGCAACGGCCTGCCCTTTGCCGCACCGCACCAGCTGCTGGCAGCGCCGGCGCAAAGCGGCTTGTCGCAAGCGCATTGGGTACAACAACTGCCTCTGGGCAAACCGCTTGTGCATGTGCTCGCGCGCCTTCCGGCAGCCGAACAGCTCGATGCCTGGCAGGCCAGCGGCTTGCTCTGGGCAGCCTGTGGCAGCGCGTCAATTCGCATCGTCGATGCCGCCAGCGGCGCGCCAACCACACTGGGAAAACTGGCGGCAGGGCGGACTTTCGGCACGGCGCAAGCCATCACCTATCGGGGCAAGCCCGCCCTGTCATCGGTAGCCCAGGCACGCGTCAGCCTGCGCGGTGGTCCGCACGACAACCCGGCCGTGCCGGCCATGGTGCTGCGCTGTGTGGTGCGCCGCCTGGTTGATGCGCAAACCGGCAAGGCGCTGGCACACAACTACCTGCTGGCCAGTACCCGCGTCGAGGCAAGCGCCGAACAGATGGCCCAGTGGCCGGCCTGGCGCAGCGCAGCCGAACCCTATTTCAAACTGCTCAGGCAAGGCCTTTTGCAGCTCGGCGACGGCGGCCTGGCAGGCGAGCTTGGCGCGCGCAAGCGCTTGCTGGTGGCCGGACAAGCCGCGACCACCGTGTTTCGTCTGCTGCGTGCACAAGACGTCTGGGCCGACACGGCACGCAAGGCGCTGGCGCAACTGGCCGGACGGCCGGTCCGGCCCGACCGGCCGGTACCGGGCCGGGCGCTCTTTGAAGGCCTGAGAAAACTCTTTGCACTGCTGGATGCGCTGGCGACCGAAGACGCAGCGCCAGCCAGCCACACTGACAGGGCTGCGGCCCGGGCCTGAGACGGCGACCATGAACACGTCAGGGAACGATCAGGCTGACGGCTTGCGCCGCCTGATGGCGGGCAGCCCGGGGCAGCTTGTCGCCGTGGTGGGCAGCGGGCCCGGCGTAGGCGCCAGCAGCGTGACGCAGAACCTGGCGGCCGCGCTGGTGCAGCAAGGCAAGGAAGTGCTGCTGCTTGACGAGCGCCTCAAGGCACAGCCCGAGCCATGCCGACGCGAAGGGCGCGTGGTGGTGCTCGATGCCATGCTCGACCGCGACGGCGCGCTGTCGCCACTGGCCGCGCAGGCCGATCACGTGCTGGTGGTGCTGCAGCCCGACGCCGCGTCAATCACGGCGTGTTATGCCTGCATCAAGCGGCTGCACTACGCCCATGCGCTCACGCGCTTGCGCGTGCTGGTCAACCGCGCCACCGAACTGCGCGAAGCGCAGCGCATCCTGGCCAATCTGACCGCCACCGGCAGCCGCTACCTGGCGTTGGCGCTGGACCCCGCTGGTTGCGTTCGGGACGACCCGCGGCTGACCCAGGCGCAGCGACTCAATCTGACCGTTGTTGACGCCTTTCAGACCAGTGCAGCCGCGACCGACTTCCGCCAGATTGCCGCCGGCTTGGGGCAGTGGCCGTGCAGCACGCAGCGCGTGCTGGCGATGCACTGAGGCGGCAAACCGGATTTTGCTGCCACCTTCGTTACCAACAAGAAAACGCCCTCATGTACACATCCCAGGGAAAAATCGACAACTCCGGCAGCTCCGAAGTGCTGATGCAATATGCGCCTCTGGTGCGGCGTCTGGCCTTGCAATTGATCGCCAAGCTGCCCGCCAGCGTCGAGCTCGATGACCTGATCCAGGTCGGCATGATGGGCTTGCTGGAGGCCGCCACCCGCTACCAGGATGACCGCGGGGCCAAATTCGAAACCTATGCCAGTCAGCGCATCCGGGGCGCCATGCTGGACGAACTGCGCGCCAATGACTGGGTCTCGCGCGGCATGCGACAGTCGGCACGCAGCGTTGACAAGGCCGTGCAGGCCCAGGAACACAAACTGGGACGCCCGGCCACCGAAACCGAGATCGCCGACGAGCTGCAACTGACACTCGAAGCCTACCAGCACCTGTTGCAGGAAATTCATGGTTGCCAGTTGGTCTATTACGACGACTTTGACCAGGGCGACCAGGAAGGCCGGGAAAACAGCTTTCTCGACCGGCAAAACCAGGGCCAGCAGAACCTGGCCACCGAACCGCTGACACAGCTGCTCAAGGGCGACTTCCGGCGCCAGTTGATCGAGGCCATCGAACTGTTGTCAGAACGCGAGCGCCTGCTGCTCAGCCTGTACTACGAAGAGGAGCTCAACCTGCGCGAGATCGGCGCCGTGCTGGAGGTGACCCAGTCGCGTGTTTGCCAGCTCCACAGCCAGGCCATCAGCCGTTTGCGCAGCCACCTGCGCGATTCGCTGACGCCCCGCGACGCGGGCCACTGACCGCGCCCCGGGCGCCGGTCAAAAAACTATTGATTCGGCCCGATAAAGTATGAACCGTTCGCCCTGAGCCTGTCGAAGGGCTTCGACGAGCTCAGCCCGAACGGAACTTAAAACATCATCGGGCCGGATCAATAAATGTCGCTGGGGCTGCATTTCTTCTAAAGTTTTTCGGGAACCTGCCGATAAACAAACAGGAACATCCCACTTCTTCGGGCCCGACCGGTAGCGGCGCTTGACCGGGGTGATCACCACTGTTTAAAGGAGTGCGCATGCACGCGACAACCAGCAAGCCCAACCCAGCCGCCACGCCCGCTGGCTCCGGCAGCACCCAACCACTGGAGTTTCTGGCCTTCACCCTGGGCCAGGAAGAGTACGGTATCGACATCCAGAAGGTGCAGGAGCTGCGCGGCTACGACACCGTGACCCGCATCGCCAACGCACCCGAGCACATCAAGGGCG
>JBASJO010000010.1:0-3428 GCA_049655365.1 Rhodoferax sp.
ACCAGGCCCACACCCACTTCGACCAGACCGATGTAGCTCTCCATGGCCACCACGCGTCGGGCCGTGTAGCAGGCCAGTTCACAGCCACCGCCCAGCGCCAGGCCGCGCACCGCAGACACCACCGGTACATTGGCGTAGCGCAGCTTCAGCATGGCTTGCTGCATCTCCAGTTCGGCCTCCGAGATGGCTTTGACGCCGCCCATCATGAAGGCCGGCAGCATGGCCTGCAGGTCGGCCCCGGCCGAGACCACCTCGTCGTTGGACCAGATCACCAGCCCCTTGTATTTGTCTTCAGCCAGCGCCACACCGTGCAGCAGGCCGGCGATCACGGCCGGGCCGATGGCGTGCATTTTGGTTTTGATGCTGGCAATCACCACCTCGTCATCCAGCGTCCACAGGCGGATGGCCTCGTCCTCGAACAGGGTGGTACCCGCTGTGGCGGCCGAGGGCGCTTGCGCGCCCAGCACGCTCTCGGGGAAATGCTGGCGCGCATACACCGGCAGACTTCGCACCGGCACAAACTGGCCTGTGCTTGGGTTCCACGAGCCCTGCGGCGTGTGCACACCGCCCGCGTCGGCCACCGGGCCTTTAAACACCCAATCCGGCAGTGGCGCATTGCACAGCGCCCGGCCAGCGTCAATGTCCTCTTTCACCATGTTGGCCACGGTGAGCCAACCGGCTTCCTGCCAGAGCTCGAACGGACCCTGCTTCATGCCAAAGCCCCAGCGCATGCAGAAGTCGACGTCGCGCGCGTTGTCGGCAATGGTGCCCAGGTGCACCGCGGCGTAATGGAAGGCGTTGCGCAAAATCGCCCAGAGGAATTGCCCTTGCGCGCCTTCGCTGTTGCGCAGCAGTTGCAGGCGTTCACCGGCGGGTTTTTTCAACATGCGGCTGTAGACCTCGTCGGCTTTTTCCCCGCCCGGCACGTAGGTCTTGGACGCCAGGTCAAAACGCAAAATATCGCGGCCAGCTTTCTTGAAAAAACCAGCCTTGGTTTTTTGCCCCAGGTGACCCATCTCGAGCAGCGTTTTCAGCACCTCGGGGGTGGCAAAGCTGGCGTAGAACGGATCGGTCTCCAGACTCAGGGTGTCCTGCAGTGTCTTGATGACGTGGGCCATGGTATCGAGCCCCACCACGTCGGCGGTACGGAAGGTGCCCGAGCTGGCGCGGCCCAGCTTTTTGCCGGTCAGGTCGTCGACCACGTCATAACTCAGGCCGTAGTTCTGCACCTCTTTCATGGTGGCCAGCATGCCGGCTACACCGACGCGGTTGGCAATGAAGTTGGGGGTGTCCTTGGCGCGCACCACACCCTTGCCTAAAGCGCTGGTGACAAAGGCCTCCAGGTCGTCAAGGATGTGGGCTTGGGTCGTGGGGGTGTTGATCAACTCCACCAGCAGCATGTAGCGCGGCGGGTTGAAGAAATGGATGCCGCAAAAGCGCGGCTTGATTTCCTCAGGCAGCACCTCGCTCAATTTCGTGATGGACAGGCCCGAGGTGTTCGACGCCACGATGGCGTGCGGTGCCACAAAGGGCGCAATCTTTTTGTACAGGTCCAGTTTCCAGTCCATGCGCTCGGCGATGGCTTCGATCACCAGGTCGCAGTCCTTGAGCAGTTCCAGGTGATCTTCGTAGTTGGCCTGCTGGATCAGCGCCGCGTCTTCGGCCACACCGAGTGGCGACGGCTTGAGCTTTTTGAGGCTGTCCACAGCGCGGGTCACGATGCCGTTCTTGGCGCCTTCCTTGGCCGGCAAGTCGAACAGGATCACGGGCACCTTGCAATTGACGAGGTGCGCGGCAATTTGCGCGCCCATGACACCGGCGCCGAGCACGGCGACTTTTCTGACATTGAAACGAGACATGTTTTTTCCTGACTATTTCATTTGATCAATTTCGTCACTGCGTTCGCAATGACGGAAACATTACTGCACCCGTACCCAGGTCTGGGTGCGGCCAAAGAACGCGATCGAGCCGCGCACTTCGAGCTTTTTGCCACCTTCAATCGGGGTCATGCGCAAGGTGTATTCCTTGCCGTTCTCGGGGTCCAGAATCTTGCCGCCTTCCCAGACTTCCTTGCCCTCCACCTGCTTGGCGCCACGGATGATTTCCAGGCCCAGCATGGGTTTGTCCTTGCGGTCGTCACTGCACTCCTTGCACACGCCTTTCTGGTCGGCTTCCTTGCGCAGCAGTTTCTCGATGTGGCCGTTCAAGGCGCCACCCTTGTCGGCGATCACGATCAGGCTTTTGAGCTCACCGGTTTTCTCATCCATGCTGTGCCAGCTGCCCATGGGTGTCATTTGCGCCTGGGCGCTGGCGAGCGTGAGCAAGGTGGCGGCTGCGACCAGCAGGGATTTGAGGTTTTGGGGTGTTGTCATGTCAGTCTCCGGTTTATAAGAAGTGGGTCAGGCTAGGCGCTGGCTCAGGCCAACGCTGCGTCGGTGTCCATCAGCACTTTACTGCCGGTGCGGGCGGTGCGCATCAGGGTGGCGGTCTCGGGGAACAGTTTGGCAAAGTAAAAGCGCGCGGTTTGCAGCTTGGCGACATAGAACGGGTCGGTGTTGCCAGCGGCAATTTGGCGCAAGGCCACCTGCGCCATGCGCGCCCAGAAGTAGCCAAACACCATGTGACCGGCCACGCGCAGGTAGTCCACGGCGGCCGCGCCCACTTCGTCGGGATTCTGGAAGCCCTTGAAGCCGATCTCAGAAGTGAACTTGGTCATTTGATCGCCCAGAATGGCGATCGGGGTGATGAATTCGGCCATCTTTTCGTTGACGCCTTCCTCGGCCACCAGTTCACCAATCAACTTGCCAAACTTCTTGAGGGTGGCGCCGTTGTTGCCCAGAATCTTGCGGCCCAGCAGGTCCAGGCTCTGGATGGTGTTGGTGCCTTCGTAAATCATGTTGATGCGGGCGTCGCGCACAAACTGCTCCATGCCCCATTCCTTGATGTAGCCGTGGCCGCCAAACACCTGCAGGCAACCCGAGGTGGTGGTCCAGCCGTTGTCGGTGATGAAGGCCTTGACGATGGGTGTCAGCATGGCCAGCATTTCGCCCGACTCCTTGCGTACTGCCTCGTCGGGGTGGTGGTGTTCTTTTTCCAAAAGCATCGAACTGAAGCACATCAGCGCGCGGCCACCCTCGGCGTAGGCCTTGGCCGTGAGCAGCATCTTGCGCACATCGGGGTGCACGATGATCGGGTCGGCTGCCTTGTCTGGCGCTTTTGGGCCGGACAGGGAGCGCATCTGCAGGCGGTCCTTGGCATAGGCCAGCGCATTCTGGTAGGCCACTTCAGTCAGCCCCAGCGACTGGTTGCCCACCCCCAGGCGCGCCGCGTTCATCATGACAAACATGCCCTGCATGCCCTTGTTGGGCTGGCCCACCAGCGTGCCCACGGCGCCGTCGAGCACGATCTGCGCGGTGGAATTCGACTTG
>JBASJO010000011.1:0-1815 GCA_049655365.1 Rhodoferax sp.
GATACGTCGACGCCGTTTTGTTTCTCCACGATGCGGCCTTGCACAAAGCCTTTGGAGAATTCCAGCGTGTGCACTTTGCCATCACGGCGGATGGTCAGGCGCAGCATTTTGGACAGCGCGTTCACGCAAGACACGCCCACGCCGTGCAGACCACCTGACACCTTGTAGCTGTTCTGGTTGAACTTGCCGCCGGCGTGCAGTTCGGTCAGCGCGATTTCGGCCGCCGAGCGCTTGGGCTCGTGCTTGTCGTCCATCTTGATGCCGGTGGGAATGCCGCGGCCGTTGTCGACGACGCTGATGGAGTTGTCGGAGTGGATGGTGACCAGGATGTCGTCGCAATGGCCAGCTAGCGATTCGTCGATGGAGTTGTCCACCACTTCGAACACCAAGTGGTGCAGGCCGGTGCCGTCGGACGTGTCACCGATGTACATGCCGGGGCGCTTGCGCACCGCTTCCAAGCCTTCCAGAATCTGGATCGAACCTTCGCCATAGGCCTCGGTCGCACCTGCCTGGTTGGTGTCGATGGTGGGCTGGAAGTTGGAACTGTCGGCACCGGCATCGCCCGTGTGGACGAGTCCATCGTTGTTTTCGGGGGCTGGAACAGACTTGTTTTCTTCGGTCATGGCTAACTTTCTCTCGATTCTTTAATGACCAAACCCCCGGAGGCCGGGGGTTTGATTGCGCAAGCAGCTACTGTTTTTGTAGCGTCAGATTCTCATGGGCATCACGACATACTTGAAGGTCGCGTTGTCCGGGATGGTGATCAGGGCCGAACTGTTTCCGTCCGACAGCTCCACTTTCACCATCTCCTGGCCCATATTGCTCAGGGCATCGATCAGGTAGGTGACGTTGAAGCCGATTTCGATGCTATCGCCACCGTAGTCGATGTCGAGCTCGTCCACGGCTTCTTCCTGTTCGGCGTTGTTGGACGCCACGCGCAAGCTGCCGGGGTCAATGTTCAGGCGTACGCCCTTGAACTTGTCGCTGGTCAAAATGGCGGTGCGTTGCAGTGTCTTGAGCAGCGCTTCACGACCCAGCGTAATGCTGTTTTTGTGGTTCTTGGGGATGACACGGTTGTAGTCAGGGAACTTGCCCTCGACCAACTTGGTCACGAACTCCATGCCATCAAATGTGAACTTGGCCTGGTTGTTGGCGAACTGCATCTCGATGGCGCCTTCGGCGTCAGACAACAGGCGTTGCAATTCGATGACCGTCTTGCGGGGCAGGATGACTTCCTGCTTTGGCACTTCCACGTCGAGGGTGGCGGAGGCGAATGCCAGGCGGTGACCGTCGGTGGCTACCAGGCTGAGCTGCTTGCCTTCGGCAACAAACAAAATGCCGTTGAGGTAGTAACGGATGTCGTGCACCGCCATGGCGAAGGACACTTGGCTCAGCAGGTCCTTCAGGGTTTTTTGCGGCACGCTGAACACGGGGCCAAAGCTGGCGCTTTCTTGCACCAGCGGGAAGTCTTCGGCCTGCATGGTCTGCAGCGTGAACTTGCTCTTGCCGCCCTTGAGGATGATCTTGCTCTGGCTGGATTCCAGCGACACGGTCTGGTCACCGGGCATAGTGCGCAGGATGTCGATGAGTTTGCGCGCACCGATGGTGGTGGTGAAGTTGCCCGTATCGCCCCCTAGCTCGGCAGTGGTGCGGATCTGGATTTCTAGGTCACTGGTGGTCAGCTGAATCGATGTTCCTGTTTTGCGCAACAGCACGTTGGCCAGGATGGGCAGGGTGTGGCGCCGTTCCACGATGCCGGCCTCCGATTGCAGCGCGGCCAGAACCTTGTCCTGGGTCGATTTTAAAACGATCATG
>JBASJO010000012.1:0-3580 GCA_049655365.1 Rhodoferax sp.
ATCAGCCTGGCCTGCGGCAACGTTGCCGATGCCCGGGTGCTCGCCAGCAGCCTGCTGCTGTCAGACCGCAGCGGCCTGCCTTTTGCCGCGCCGCACCAGATGCTGGCCGCGCCTGCGTCAACCGGCATGGTGCAAGCCGGCTGGGTGCAACAGCTCAAACTAGGCAAACCGGTCGTCCATCTGCTCCAACGCATCCCGGCATCCGGACAGATCCATGAATGGCAGTCCAGCAACTTCCAATGGGCCGTCTGTGGCAGCTCTGCCCTGCGCATCGTGGATGCTGCCAGCGGCGCGCCGGGAACACTGGCCAAACTGGCCGCAGGGCTGACCTTCAGCGCTGCGCAACCCGTCACTTATCGGCGCAAACCCGCCTTGTTATCGGTGGCAGAAGTACGGGTCAGGCTGCGCTGCGAACCACAGGACGGCACGATCGGGACCGAAGCGGTCTCTTCTGTGCTGCGCTGTGTGGTGCGGCGCATTGTTGATGCGGACAGCGGAAAACCGCTGGCGCACAGCTACCTGCTGGCCAGTACCAGCCTCATGGCAACAGCAGAGCAAATGGCGCAATGGCCGGCTTGGCGGACCGCTGCCGAACCCTATTTCAAGCTGCTCAAGCAAGGCATTTTGCAGCTCGCAGACGGCGGTCTGGCGGGTGACGTTGCCGCGCGCAAGCGTTTGCTGCTTGCCGGGCAGGCATCAACCACCGTGTTTCGCCTGCAACGCGCGCAGGTGGTCTGGGCCGACACGGCACGCAAGGCACTGGCGCAACTGGCCGGACGATCAGCCCGCCCGGACCGGCCCGTGCCGGGGCCCGCACTCTTTGAAGGCCTGGGGAAACTCTTTGTACTGCTGGATGCACTGGAGACCGATAGCGCCACCCCTTCGTCGCAACCTTTCCGGGTCCCGACCCAAGCTTGAGGAAGCCACAGTGAACAAGCCAGGAACCGATCAGGCGGACGGGCTGCGGCGCCTGATGGCTGGCAGCGTGGGGCGGCTGGTGACCGTGGTTGGCAGCGGACCCAAAGTGGGCGCGACCAGCGTCACGCGCAACCTGGCGGCCGCACTGGTGCAACAGGGCCAGGATGTGCTGTTGCTCGATGAGCGCAGCGGGGCACGGTCAACCCTGGCCCAGCGCCAGGGACGGCTGGTGTTGATCGATGCCGTGCTCGACCGGGAAGGCGCGCTGTCGCCACTGGCCGCCCAGGCGGATCACGTTCTGGTGGTGTTACAGCCGAATGCCGCGTCGATCACGGCGTCCTATGTCGGCATCAAGCGGCTGCACTACGCCCATGCGCTCAAGCGCTTGCGCGTGCTGGTCAACGCTGCCACGGATGTGACCGAGGCGCAACGCATCCTGGCCAATCTGGCCCTTACCGGCAGCCGCTATCTCGCGCTGGCGCTGGAGCCCGCCGGCCATGTCCGGGTTGACCCACAGCTAGCCCAGGCGCAACGACTGAATTTGACTGTGGTTGACGCATTCCGGACCAGCCCGGCCGCCATCGACTTTCGCCAGATTGCCTCTGATTTGTTGCAATGGCCATGCCGCTCGCAGGGTGCCCGCCCGCCCGCTCTGCCGCCCAGCGTGGCAACCCCGCGCAACACCCCTCCCGAGTTGGCAATGCACTGATGCAGCAAACCATGTTTGCCGTCCACCCTCGTTAAAAAAGCAGGAAGTAGCCCGAATGTACACACCCCAGGGAAAGATCGACAAGTCCGACGCAACAGAAATGCTGATGCAATACGCGCCGCTGGTGCGACGTCTGGCCTTGCAACTGATTGCTAAGTTGCCCGCCAGCATCGAACTGGATGACCTGATCCAGGTCGGCATGATGGGTTTACTGGATGCCACCAGTCGCTACCAGGATGACCGCGGGGCGAAATTCGAAACCTACGCCAGCCAGCGCATCCGGGGCGCCATGCTGGACGAGTTGCGCGCCAACGATTGGGTGTCGCGTGGCATGCGCCAATCCTCACGCAGTGTTGACAAAGCGGTGCAGGCCCAGGAACAGAAGCTGGGACGCCCGCCCACCGAAGCCGAAATCGCGCACGAGCTCAAGCTGTCGCTCGATGCATACCAGCACCTGTTGCAGGAGATTCACGGTTGCCAGCTGGTCCATTACGACGACTTTGATCAGGGCGACCAGGACAACAGCTTTCTTGACCGGCAAAACCTGGGCGCCCAGAGCCTGGCCGCCGAACCCCTGACGCAACTGCTCAAAGGTGACTTTCGGCGCCAGCTGATCGAAGCCATCGAACTCTTGTCGGAACGCGAGCGTCTGCTGCTCAGCCTGTACTACGAAGAAGAGCTCAACCTGCGGGAGATCGGTGCCGTGCTGGAGGTGACCCAGTCGCGCGTTTGCCAGCTCCACAGCCAGGCCATCAGCCGTTTGCGCAGCAGCCTGCGCGAGTCGCTTGAGTCTCTGGGCAGCAGCCGCTGATCAAGCGCTGGCGGTTGCCGTCTGTCCGATCAGGTTTTAAAGACCATTCAATGACGATTGGGCTGGATTTTTCCTAAAGTTTATCGGCAACTTGCCGATAAACTTTAAGGAAGCGCGGATCAAATCAACCTTGACTGCCGCATTTCCTTAGCAACTGACCGTAACGAACAGGGAGGTGAGTCTTGGCTGTCAAAAAAATCGGCATTAAGCATCTTCGCGTCGGGATGTATATCCACTCATTGGGCGTCTCCTGGATGGAGAATCCTTTCTGGCGCACCAAGTTTGTCATTACGGATCCAGCCGACGTCCGGCTGATTGTCGACCGCGGCATCAAGGAGGTCTGGATCGATGTCGACAAAGGCCTCGATGTGGCCGCTGGCGCCGCAAGCCAGCAAGCAGCCGAAACCGAGGTCGATGCAGCGCTGATGGATAAGGCCGCCACCACCGGCACGTCGGTCCAGACTGCGCCGCCGGAGCGGGTCCCCATGGCCGAGGAAGTCAAGCTTGCCGCCAGGATCTGCGCCCATGGGAAGAGCGCCGTGGTCTTGATGTTTCAGGAAGTGCGCATGGGCAAGGCGATTTCCGCCGAAGCGGTGAGCGAACTGGTCGATGAAATTTCCTCCTCGGTGATGCGCAACCCCGGTGCCCTGATCAGCCTGGCGCGACTGAAAACAGCGGACGACTATACCTACATGCATTCGGTCGCCGTCTGCGCGCTAATGGTGGCGCTGGCGCGCCAGCTCGGTCTCGACCAGCAGCAGACGCACGAGGCCGGCATATCCGGCCTGCTGCACGATCTGGGCAAGGCGTTGATGCCGATGGAGTTACTCAACAAGCCGGGCAAGCTCACCAACGAGGAATTTGCCATCATCAAGAGTCACCCGGTGGAAGGACACCGCCTGCTGGTGGAAGGCGGCACGGCTGGCCCGATACTTCTCGACGTCTGCCTGCACCACCACGAAAGAGTCGATGGCAGCGGTTACCCGGAACGCCTCAAGGACGAGCAGATCAGCCAGTTCGCCAAGATGGGCGCCATCTGCGATGTCTATGACGCGATTACATCCAATCGGCCTTACAAGGCGGGTTGGGATCCAGCTGAAGCAATCCACAAAATGACCGGGTGGTGCAACGGACATTTCGAT
>JBASJO010000013.1:0-2725 GCA_049655365.1 Rhodoferax sp.
CCAGTGCCAGCAAGTGGCCCGAACCCTCACCGCCGAGCAGCCACTTGTTTTTTTCGAGTTCCTCCAGAACATAACGGTCACCCACCTTGGCGCGCACCAGTGGCACGCCCCGTGCCTGCAGCGCCAGTTCCACCGCCATGTTGGTCATGAGAGTGCCGACCACACCGGGCACGACCTCGCCGCGACGCAGGCGATCATCCACCATCAGGTAGAGCACCTCGTCGCCGTTGAACAGACGGCCGTGGGCATCGACCACCTGCAAGCGGTCGGCGTCGCCGTCCAGTGCAATGCCGACATCAGCACGGTGCAGCCTGACCGCTTCGATCAGCGCCTCGGGATGCGTGGCACCAAAACCCTTGTTGATGTTCAGGCCATCCGGCGAGCAGCCAATGGCAATGACCTCGGCACCCAGCTCATGGAACACCTTGGGCGCAATCTGATAGGCGGCGCCGTTGGCCCCATCGACCACGATGCGCATGCCCTTGAGCGACAGGTTGTTGGCAAAAGTGCTTTTGCAGAACTCGATGTAACGGCCGGCGGCATCGTCCAGCCGCCGGGATCTGCCTAAATTGACCGAATCCACCCAGACCGGATCCTGGCGCAGCGTGGCTTCGACATCACGCTCCCAGGCATCGGGCAACTTGGTGCCCTGGGCGCTGAAAAACTTGATGCCGTTGTCGTCAAACGGGTTGTGGCTGGCGCTGATGACCACGCCCAGCGAGGCGCGCTGCGCCCGCGTCAGGTAAGCCACCCCCGGCGTCGGCAGGGGACCGAGCAGCACCACATCGACCCCGGCCGAATTGAAACCGCTCTCCAGCGCGCTCTCCAACATGTAACCCGAAATCCGCGTGTCCTTGCCGATCAGCACCGTGGGTTTGGCCTCATGGCGTTTCAGCACACGGCCCACCGCATGGGCCAGCTTGAGGGTAAAGTCTGCCGTAATGGGCGCTTGCCCGACCGTACCGCGAATGCCGTCGGTACCAAAATATTGCCTTGTCATTGTTTTACCTTCACCTGAATCTTGAATCAAACAGCGGCTATGTTATCGCTTCCAGCACCCGCAGCGCCTGCACGGTTTCCTTGACATCGTGCACGCGCAGCACCGAGGCGCCGCGCTCGGCAGCCAGCAGTGCGGCCGCCAGGCTGGGCGCCAGACGCTCGGTCACTGGCAAGGTGGTGCCAGGCTGGGCCGTGTGCGGCACCATGCCCGCCAGCGAGGACTTGCGCGACCAGCCCGCCAGCACCGGGTAACCCGTTTCCAGCAGTTCGGCCTGACGTTCCAGCAGGGCAAAATTCTGTGCCACGGTTTTGCCAAAGCCAATACCCGGGTCCAGCATGATTCTGGATTTCTCCACACCCAGGGCCCGCAAATCCTGCGCCACCCGTTCCAGGAAGGCGCGCACCTGGGGCAACACGTCGCCCGCCATGGGCGCCACCTGCATGGTCTGGGGATCACGGTGCATGTGCATCAGGCAAACGCCACAGCGGGGGTGTGCCGCCACCACCTCGGCCGCCCGCAGGGTGTGGCCCGACGCCCCGCCCTCCCGCCAGCGCAGGGCCCAAATGTCGTTGATGATGTCCACGCCGAGGTCGAGCGCGGCCTGCATCACGCGGGGCTTGTAGCTGTCCAGCGATACCGGCACGCCGAGCCGGACGGCCTCACGCAGCACCGGCATCACGCGGGCCAACTCGTCTGCCAGACTGACCGGTGGCGCGCCCGGCCGGGTGGACTCACCGCCAATGTCGAGGATGTCGGCACCGTCGCAAATCAACTGCTCACAGTGCCTGAGCGCGCTCAGCGTGGCGCCATGCTGGTCGCCATCCGAGAAGGAATCGGGGGTGACGTTGACGATGCCCATCACTTTGGGGCGCGTCAGGTCGATGTGATAACGACTGGTTTGCCAAAACATGGTCTAAGCCTGGGCTGAAAACTTGTCAGATAAAAAACGGGGCCGCAGCCCCGTTATTGAATGGTGACGCTCAGGCAGCGTGCGGTGCAGCATCCGGATTGACGGCTGGTGTGCCGCCACTGCCGGTGTCTGACGTGGAAGCCGGCACCCGCGGTGACCAATCCTTGGGCGGCCGTGGCGGCTTGCCCGCCATGATGTCGTCAAGCTGGTCACTGTCGATGGTTTCCCACTCCAGCAAGGCCTTGGCCATCACGTGCATGTGGTCGCTGTGCTCTTCGATCAGGCGGCGCGCCAGGGCATACTGTTCGTCGATGATGCGGCGCACTTCGGCGTCGACCTTTTGCATGGTCTCTTCACTCATGTTGGTGGTCTTGGTGACCGAGCGGCCCAGGAACACTTCGCCTTCGTTTTCGGCATACACCATCGGACCCAGGGCTGCCGTCATGCCATAACGCATGACCATGTCGCGGGCGATGTGGGTGGCACGCTCGAAGTCGTTGCTGGCGCCGGTGGTCATCTGGTTCATGAACACCTCTTCCGCAATACGGCCGCCAAACAGCATACTGATCTGGTTCAGCATGTACTCCTTGTCGTAGCTGTAGCGGTCTTGCGCCGGCAAGCTCATGGTGACGCCCAAAGCACGGCCGCGCGGGATGATGGTGACCTTGTGCACCGGGTCGCACTTGGGCAGCAGCTTGCCGATCAGGGCGTGGCCGGACTCGTGGTAGGCCGTGTTGCGGCGCTCTTCCTCGGGCATGACCATGCTCTTGCGCTCGGGGCCCATGAGGATCTTGTCCTTGGCCTTTTCAAAGTCC
>JBASJO010000014.1:0-12723 GCA_049655365.1 Rhodoferax sp.
AGTCGGCACTGGCGTCCACCAGCTTGACCTGGGCGCGCAGCACAAACATGCTCAGGCGTTTCAGGGTGGTGGCCAGCAGGTCGGCGCTGCAGAGCAACAAGATGTCGGTGTGGCTGCGCTTGAAACCAATGAAACTGGCCTGCAGGCGCCCTTTGGCGTTGCAAAAACCGGTCAGCCGCGCCTCCGACAAGCCCAGCAGGGAAAAGTCGTTGGTCAATTGGCCATGCAGAAATTTGGCCGCATCGGCGCCTTGCGCGCGGATCAGCCCGGTGGATGTCAGTGGGGCAACGCCCTGAAAAGTCGTATTCATGACGTGAATTATCATGCGCACTCCATTTCGTAGAAGGCAATAGGGTTGTGCGCTCAATCATTCAATTTTTCCTGGTGTTGGCGCTGGCCTTGGGCGGCGGGACTTTTTGGTGGCTGAACCATGATTTGCCGCTGACGGCGGCCACGCTGGACCTGTCGGTCGAGCCCGGCACCACGCCGCGCGGCGTAGCGCAGGCTGCGGTGGACAGCGGGGTTCAAACCTCGCCCGAGCTGCTTTACTGGTGGTTTCGCCTGTCGGGTCAGGCGCGCCAGATCAAGGCCGGCAGTTACGAGCTGGAAACCGGGCTGACGCCCTACAGCCTGTTGCGCAAGCTGACACGCGGTGAGGAAGCGCTGCGTTCGGTGACATTGGTGGAGGGCTGGACCTTCAAACAAGTCCGTGCCGCCTTGGGGAAAGAAGAGCATCTCAAGCCTGACTCAAAGGGTCTGACTGATGCGGTCATCATGGAAAGGCTGGAGCAACCCGGGCGCTACCCCGAAGGCCGCTTCTACCCGGACACCTACACCTATGCCAAAGGCAGCAGCGACCTGAAAGTGCTGTTGCGCGCCATGCACGCCATGGACAGGCATCTCTTGCAGGCGTGGCAGATGCGCGCCGCCGACACGCCCCTGAAAACGCCTGAGGACCTGCTGATTCTGGCCAGCATTGTCGAAAAGGAAACCGGCAAGGCCAGTGACCGGCCGATGGTGGCCTCGGTTTTCAGCAACCGCTTGCGCATCGGCATGATGCTGCAAACCGACCCCACGGTCATTTACGGCCTGGGCGAGCACTTCGACGGCAATTTGCGGCGGCGCGACTTGCTGGCCGACACGCCCTGGAACACCTACACCCGCAACGGCCTACCACCCACGCCCATCGCCATGCCCGGCAAAGCCTCACTGCTGGCCGCGGCCCAGCCCGCCAGCAGCCGCGCCCTGTATTTTGTGGCGCGGGGCGACGGCAGCAGCCAGTTCAGCGACAGCCTGGACGCGCACAATCGCGCAGTAAACAAATACCAACGTGGACAATAAAAAAACATGGCGAGCGGCATCTTCATCAGTTTCGAAGGCATTGACGGTGCCGGCAAATCGACCCATATCGATGGCCTGGCGCGGGCTTTCAGGGCGCAAGGCAGGGCAGTCACGCTGACCCGTGAACCGGGCGGCACCCCTCTGGCAGAAAAACTGCGCGCGCTTGTGCTGATGGATCCCATGGACGCCATGACCGAGGCCTTGCTGGTCTTTGCAGCGCGGCGTGACCACTTGCAGCAGGTCATCGAGCCGGCACTGGCGCGCGGTGAGGTGGTGTTGTGCGACCGCTTTACCGACGCCACCTTTGCCTACCAGGGCGGCGGGCGTGGTTTTGATTTGGCCGTTCTGAGCTTTTTGGAGCAGTTGGTACAGACAGTCAAGCAGCCGGACGGCGAGTTTGTGCGTCAGCCTGATCTGACAATCTGGTTTGACCTGGCCCCCGACATTGCCGCCCAGCGCCTGGCGGGCGCGCGGGTGCCTGACAAGTTTGAAGCGCAACCCGCCACCTTTTTTGCCAAGGTGCGCGCGGGTTACCAAGCGCGTTTTGAGGCGGACCGCCCACGTTTCTCCCGCATTGCAGCCGAGCAAACCCGGGAAACCGTATGGCAGGATGTGCTGACCAGCGTGCGGCAAAAAGGCTGGCTGGCATGAGTGCATCGTCCGTCAACGCCAACTTGGCCGCGCCCTGGATTGCCGCGCAAACCCAGTCCCTACTGGCACAACGCGGTCACGCCTGGCTGTTGGCCGGGCCGTCCGGCCTGGGTCAGTACGAGCTGGCGCTGGCACTGGTGCGGGCCTGGCTGTGCGACCACGCCACGGCGCAGGGCGCCTGTGGCCGGTGTGCCAGTTGCCATGCGATTGATGTGCACGCGCATGCCGACCTGTGTGTGCTGATGCCCGAAACCGTGATGCTGGCTTTGAACTGGCCGCTGAGCGAGAAGGCACAGGACGAGATTGACGGCAAAAAGCGCAAGGCGAGCAAGGAGATCCGGGTCGAGGCCATGCGTGACGCGGTGGAATTTGCCCAGCGCACCAGCGCCCGGGGTCGCGGCAAGGCGGTACTGGTATTTCCGGCGGAGCGCATGAACGTCTACACCGCCAACGCCCTGCTGAAAACCCTCGAGGAGCCGGCGGGTGACGTCAAATTTGTGCTGGCCTCGGACGCCGCCCACCAGTTGTTGCCGACCATTCGCAGCCGTTGCCTGGGGCACACCATGACCTGGCCCGATCAGGCCAGCGCGTTGAACTGGTTACAAGGGCAGGGCGTGCCCGCCAATCAGGCAGTGGTGATGCTGCGCGCAGCCGGTGGTCGGCCGCAGGATGCGCTGCAATTTGCCCCGATTGCCGGTTTGTGGCCGCGCCTGCCGCGCGCCGTGCAGGCCGGCGACATCAGTGTGTTCAAGGACTGGACACCAGCACAAACCGTGGACGCTTTGCACAAGGTGTGCCACGACCTGCTGGCCTTGCGCAGCGGCGCTGCACCACGTTTTTTTGAAGCGGCAGATTTGCCCAAACCCGGCGGTTGGCAAGCCTTGAGCGACTGGGACAAAAGCTTGGCGGAGGCCATGCGCACGGTGGAGCACCCTTTCAACGCCGGCCTGATGCAGGAAGCCCTGGTGAGTCAGGCGCAACTGGCCCTCAATACAAAGTCATGATGTTCACAGATTCCCACTGCCATTTGAATTTTCCAGAGCTGATGGCTGAATTGCCAGCCATACGCCAGGCCATGGCGGACGCGCAGGTGACCCGGGCCCTGTGCATCAGCACCACACTGGAAGAATTCGGTGCGGTGCACCAGCTCGCACTTCAATATGACAACTTTTGGGCTACGGTGGGGGTTCATCCCGACAACGAAGGTGTCCGGGAACCCACGCTGGACGATTTGCTGACAATGGGCCAGTTGCCGCGGGTGGTGGGGATTGGTGAAACCGGACTCGACTACTACCGCCTCAACGGCCGCAGTGTCGCCGACATGGCCTGGCAACGCGCGCGTTTTCGCACCCACATCCAGGCCGCGCGCCAGTTGCAAAAACCGCTGGTGATCCACACCCGGCAAGCCTCGCAAGACACCTTGGCCATTTTGCGCGAGGAGGGTGAAGATGGCTCGCCCGGCAGTGCCGGCGGCGTGTTTCACTGTTTCACCGAAGACGAAACCACGGCCCGCCAGGCGCTGGATTTGGGTTTTTACATTTCTTTTTCAGGCATCCTCACGTTTAAGAGTGCTAAAGATTTACGTGAAGTGGCGGCCATGGTGCCGCTGAACCGGCTGCTCATCGAAACCGACAGTCCCTATCTGGCTCCCGCGCCGCACCGCGGCAAAACCAATAACCCATCTTATGTGCCTTGGGTGGCCAGGCAATTGGCGGAGATCAAGCAATTGCCCCTGGAAGACATGGCCGCGTTCACCAACGCCAATTTTGACTCCCTTTTTAAAGGGGTATTGGCATGAATCACACCCCTTACAACATGATAAATTACTTTAAAATAATAATTTATCTATATGTTTTAATTGGATTTAGTCTGGTTCATGCTGGATCGTATGAGGATTTCTTCAGGGCCGTCAAGCAGGATGAGGAAGGCCAAGTCACGGCGCTGCTGAAGCGCGGTTTCGATCCCAACACAAGCGATCCGGCGGGTGTGCCGGGTCTGATGCTGGCCCTGAAGGAGTCCGCTTTCAAGGTCGCCAATGTCTTGCTCAATCATCCCAAAATCAAGGTTGAGGTGCGCAATGCCGCCGATGAAAGCCCCTTGATGCTGGCGGCGCTCAAAGGCGAGTTGGCGCTGTGCCAGCGCATGATCCGCAAAGGCGCTGATGTCAACAAACCAGGCTGGACACCCTTGCATTACGCCGCCACGAGTGGCCACCTGGAAGTCATGCGTTTGCTGCTCGACGAGCATGCCTACATCGACGCCGCGTCGCCCAACAACACCACGCCGCTGATGATGGCGGCGCATTACGGCACACCCGCTGCGGTGAAGTTGCTGCTGGAAGCCGGTGCCGACCCAACGCTCAGGAATGATCCGGGTCTGACGGCCGCTGATTTCGCGCACCGGGGAAACCGTGCGGAGTCAGCCGACCTGATCGCAGCCTTCATACGAGGCCGACAGGAATCTTAAGTAATGTTTGTACACGCATGGTCGGATTTTTTCCTAGAAGCCCCCTTATTCGACGATCAAAATGTACAAACATTGCGTAATGTTTTTTTAGGCAATGTTTGGAACAAAGTGAACCACAAATGCTGCGGTGTTACGTTAGAAAGTTAATCTAACTCAGTCAGCTGCAACATGTCGTGGCCATTTTTTTCCGTATGAGTGGGAGTTGACTACCGAGATCGGGTCAATTATGATTTTGCTGAGAAACAAGCAAGAAGCCGGAAGTTAGGATTGTGGGGATGACCAAGCGTCTGTACCGCATTGCGCGTTTCAGCGGAAATAATCGTCCTTAGGCCGAAATTGCGTTCAGGGGGGCGATTGTCGGAGGTTCCTTGCCAACGGGTGGCTAACGTGCCGACGCTGCACGCTCATGCCTCTCGCGACATTGAAGATTTCCGGAAAGAATCTAAAAAATCTTTCACTTGAAAAGGAGGCTTGCGACACCGAAATGAATCCATGGACAGCAGTGACTATCCATGGTCGTGTTACCGTCAAAGCACACAAAGTAGTTAGCGATCTTTGCGGTTTTGAAAATTGCCGCGGGGTTAAAATTTTTCAAATGAAATTGTGTTTGCGTTGAGGTCGCCGGTTCGCGCTGAGGCAAAATGGATGCCAGCCGTGTCAACACAATCAAAGGACGCTCACCGCTCAGAGCAAGCGCAAAAATTCGTGAAGCCTTGGCGCAGCGAGGTAAGGGCGTAGGATCAATTTCCTATGCGTATAGCCCTAAGACACATCGCGATGTCGTTTTGTCATCAGATCTGGAGTTGTGTCATTTCATTTCCCTCGAGGGACGTGGGGACGTAGAATCCTACGATTTAGATACTGATCGAATCATTGCCCACCTCGTTGGCGAGGGCTATGTCGGCAGCAAACCCGATGCCGTAATTACCCTTCGTACTGGTCAAAGATGCCTGGCAGAAGTCAAGTACCAGTCCGACGTAGCAAATGATCTCCGCGCTTCACTTCAATTTCAAGCACAGGAGAAAGAAGCCAAACGGATCGGAGCAGACTGGTATGTCTATACCGAAGAACAAGCTGCAGCGGAGGAGCTGTTCCTTCACGACTGGCTGCACATTATCACCACGCTCTCGGCGTCGGTAGACACTCTATACAAAAGCCTCGAGAAACGCGTTGTTGCTGCTGTAAAGGAGACGCGCATCATGACCTTGGGTGACTTCCATGCGAGGAATTTTGCGCCTTGGAATGTGGTTTTTTCATGCGTATTTCAGCTATGTCAGCGAGGTCAACTTACCGATAACTTGCGCGAGAAACCTTTGAGTTGGTCGACGGAAATAGGGCTAGGGTCATGGGAATGACATTACATACTCTGGAAGAGTTGGATTACTCTAGATGGCCGGGAGTAGCTGAACACCTCTTACCCGAAGAGACGCGGCGACGTTATCTCATGCTCAGAAAAGCGGTGGAAGAAGCGTGCAAAGGATACAAGTCATCGGCGATTGCTGGAAGATATGAAATTTCCAGAAGCAATCTCTCATATCTGATCAATCGATGTACAGCGCGACACCCGGATGGTCGTCTGTGGGGTTATCGCGCTCTCGTCAAGAACTGTCGGCAGGTTGAATATGTAAGGAAAAAGGCTAGCGAGCAAACAGAGGGGGCAGATGGCAACGGATTGGCGGGCGCATTCAGTCGGCTTCTGAAGCAGTACCCCGTCATAGACAAGATCATCACTCAAACAGTTCGCACGAAAGAAGCCGGAATAAATATTACGGCATTGCATGGCCGTATCGTTAAGCAATTGAGAGTCCTCGGACTGGCATCCAAGGACTATCCTTTGAATACAAAGTACGTTGGTTACGTCGCTCTGACCAAGTACATCAAGCATCTGATTGCGACTGGGAATCATGAACTCGCTGCAGCCAAATACGGTCGAGGCGTCAATGACGGACTTCAAGCGAATACCGGCAAGCAGTCCATTCTGCGGCCACTTGAACCACTTGAGATCGCCTGCTATGACGAACAGCAGTTTCCATTCATCGGAACGCTGGTGGTTGAGAATCAAGGCAAAGAAATCGACGTCCCTTTGCGCCGGGGTTATCTCTGTATCCTGGTGGACGAGGATTCGGCCGATATTCTCGGCTACAGTCTTGCGATAGCAAAGCGCTTCCGATCGCTCGATTTGCTGCATGCGTTTGAAATGTTCGTGACGCCGTGGGTACGCCGGGAATTGACCATTCCGAGAATGCGGTACGCAGAAGACGCCGGTCTGCCTTCCGGCATCGTTCCGCAAGCACATGGCCGACGCATCGCCATCATATCCGTCGACAATCATCTGTCCCACCTGGCCAACGCAGTGGTTTCGCATTTGCGCATGCGTACGGGCGCCATCATTCGCTTTGGAAAGGTGCGGCACTGGATCTCACGCCATGCTGTTGAAGGCATCTTTTCTGAGATGCAAAAGAGGGGGTTTATTCGGATTCCATCCACCACTGGCAGCGGTCCCGATGACCCTGCCGTGCGGGATCCCGTCGAGAAGGCCGTCAAGTTTCGCATTCGCATGGAGCAAATTGTCGAGGTGATCGACGTTCTGGTCGCCAATCACAATGCGCGCCCGAGAACTTCGCTCATGTCCAAGACCCCCAACGAGGTCCTTGCCTCGGCGCTTGATGAGACGAGGCGGCTGTCGGTTGTCCCTAAGTTTCCGGAGGCGTTCATGAAAGATCCCCAGATCGCTGTTGAGATCGTCATTGTGACAGTCCGCGGGTCGCGGCAATCCGGTCGAGCGCCATATGTCCAGTTGGACGACGCCAAGTATACGAACGACCTGTTGCGACAGCACTGGTCCATGATCGGCGTGCGACTGCAAGCCCACATCAAGGGAGACTATCGAAAAATCCGCGTCTTTCGCATGGATGGCACCGAGTATGGTGTATTGGAGGTTACCGGACATTGGGCCAAGACTTTCCACACCCGAGAAATGCGGAAGGAAATCATTCACTTAAACAAGGAAAATCTGATTAACTTGAAAGGTGATGACCCGATCAGCGTATATACCGACTATCTTGCCAAAAGAGCCACTCGCAACGCAAATTCCAAGCACCCAAAGATTACGCGTGAAGCTGGATTACTGGCCAACGCCTTGCACGAGATGCCGAGTCCAACATATCGATATCGTATCGATGAAAACAAAGAATCTTCAGACGAACCGGCGATGGAATCTCGAAATCGACGCGCTTTTTTCACGCCTCAAGAAGGCGGTGCGAAATGAGCCACACGTCCGTTGAATCCCTTGCGTCGAAAATCAATCGGGACTATCACTCGCATGACGAGAAATTTCAGATTCCTTACATTGTCACCGACTTCAATAAACATCTTGAGGGAGTCATTGATGAGTTGTTCAACGTCGATCTAAATGCCAAAAGCGTACGGGTTCGTCTAGCCGGTCGGCACCCAATGCTTGATCAGCGCTATGCAATTACGACACCCGAAATCGAGCACTTTCATGACCTTGCCTATGACTGGTCCATTGCGCGTAAAAGCGGTCTGTTTGTGACCGGTCTGCATCGGCAAGGCAAGACTACGGCTATCGAGTCCGCAATCGCCAGTCTTCAAGAGGAACTACCCTTCATTGCATTTCTCAGATGCAATGGACAGCGCTTAACGATCAAGACAAAGGAAGCGTTCTGTAGATATTTGCTCGATTCTTGGGAATATGCAAGCGCTGAGATCAAACGGAACGCTAGGCCAGAGACAGTCTTGGCCAATTTGATCATGGTGAAATGTGCGGAGCGAGGTGGCAACCAATGTGTGCTACTGATCGATGAAGCACAGCTTTTCTCGGTCGTTCACTACCGCTATCTCTTGGAGCTCTGGAACTCCCTTCGTGCTCAGGGATTCATCCTGTGCACGATCCTTGTCGGTCAGCCCGATTTGAAACAATTGCGGGCCATTACCGACGAACTAGATCACGGGGCAGTAGTTGCACGATTCTTCGTCAAAGGGTACACGATGGGCGGTATCAAGACTCAGTCCATGTTGGGTCATTTCCTTGGACACTATGACTCATTGCTCGTTTATCCGGCAGGGTCGGAATGGTTCTACAGCCGTTTTTTCGTCAAGGAAGCGTTTGATCGCGGCTGGCGACTTAAGGACGAGGCGGTGAACTTCTGGGATGCTCTGGTTAAAGTGAGCGAAGCCAAGCCGAATGAAATCAAATCGTCGGGCTTCAGACTGGCATGGGTTGTTGACACCATCCACGGCTTCATGCTCGATGCCATGGCAAAGGACAAGCCATCTTTCCACGGAAGCGTGGCCCTGTGGGAAGAGCTACTGCAGCAAAGCACGGACGCAAAATTCGTCGTGTGAAGCAGTCATGAGCGAAGAAACGGAATTATTCACCTGGCCGCAGATGCTGTGGACCCGGACGCGCACATGTCGTTTTGAGAGCGCTTGGATCGCAATTCAGCGATTCATGTATTTGAATGATTTGAGTGGCTCGGACTTCTTACATTTGATTGCGTTGCCCCGTCGCTCACGGCGCACTCTCGACGTGTCGAGATTGGCTTCCGGATGGCGCTGGGATAACTGCACGCGTTACGATAACCCGACGACTCGCATTTTTTACAGAGATATCGAGGAGGGCAGGACGACGGCGGATTTTTCCAGCCACCGATATCTAATCGATCCTAAACGCGAGATTCGCTACTGTCCCCGCTGTCTACGACATTGTTTCCATTGGCCGTTTTTCCAGTTCTCCGCCGTTACGCACTGCCCGCTACACAACGAGGAGCTGCTGACGCACTGCCAGAACTGTGGTGCGTCGATCGGTAATGGTCTGTTCATTGCGAATTGGCTGACGCGCCCGCTTGTTTGCCCATCATGTCAGGCGCCATTCGCTAAACGAAACTTGGGGCGGCGGGTTACGGATGGTTTTCCGGCGGGTGAGGAAGTGTTCATGAAAGCCACTTCGCTCTTGAATCGCCTCATGCAGGTTAGTGTGCAAGATTTGCATCACCACGATGAATTTGATTTCAAATCGGCTGCGGTTTCCAAGCTGTATTTCAACTGCCTTTTCAAGACAGCAAATCCGGAAGAACCCCATCCGAGATGGCTGTTTGGGTTGGATGTCAGTGTTCGAGGCCCTTTTCTTGGAAAAACCTCAAGCGGCGTGGATGAGGTCGTACCTCACAAGGTTGATGTGCCCGAGGAAACTGTTGAGGGCAAGTTGATCTCATTGAATTGTATTTACAAGGCCGTAGGCCGTTACCTAAAGCGCCGGGTTCACCGCATCTGCGGCCATGCACGAGGGCCACAACTCCGGTTCAGTTCCGAATATGTTCCGTTTGCCGGCAATGAATATTATCTGTTGATGTCACCCAACGCTTGCCCTTGTTGCGCTGTTCTAGAGTGGTGGCGTGCACGCCTCTCGAGTCAGTTTGGTCTTCTGCATTTCTTCCGAAAATTTTTCGGTGACGACCCCCACTTGCTGGCGGACTACCGAAGTTGGATTGAAGACCTCTTTCCGCTAGAGTCCAAGGAGGCCGCCTTCGTCGCACAGTCTATTTTTTCCAGCCTTTCGCTCAGAATGCTGAGCCTCCTGGACGGTACGTGTGAGGATGTGAGGCTGTTAAATGATCTCTACCGCGGGTTCATGGTGCGCGCCACGCCAACGGTCCGCACCACCGACATTCGCCTGCAGCAGCAATTCGGCGAAGATGATTTGCGCCTATACGTTCCTCGCGGTCATGTAGTCCCTGAAACCATCCGGACCGAGCTAGATGGGTCCCAGCGCGATTTCGGTTTCTCGTTATCGGCGGCATTCACGGCACTGGAGCGTTGTCATGCCGTCCGGAAAAAAGGGCTGTTATGGGTTCCACGCAACGTGCTCAGTGCCTCCTGTATACAACGCTCCAGCACGCCGCCGTACTGGTACGAGGACTTGGCCCGCCACGCAAACGAACGCCATTGGCATTCTGCTCGCAGCTATGCGTGGCATTGGTCGCAACAAGTCCGGAAGGGTTAAAATTGATCGGATTTCCCGTCATGCCGGCACAGCATGAGCCAATTGTGTTGACGCCGACCAATGGGATGGACGCCCCCACCTAAGCGGCATCGCAATGTGCCAAGGTGGAGGTGTTTACCAACCCACTTGAACAGACAGGAGCGTCCGACATGAAGGTTACAACATTGGGCATCGACTTGGCAAAGAACGTGTTCCAGGTCCACGGCATCGATCACCACGACAAGGTGATGTTGAAGAAGCAACTCAAGCGAGCCGAGATGGCGCCGTTCTTCATTAACCTGCCGCCTTGCCTCATCGGTATGGATGCATGCGACAGTGCACATCACTGGGCGCGCAAACTGCAGGCAACGGGGCACACTGAATCGCCCCGGGTTTCGTGGCGAGATCGATGAACTTGTCTACGAGCTTGAGGAATTCGGGTGGGTATGCCATGGTGGTCTTTCGTTACCTGTGGTTGCTTCGTTGACTATAGCGCGACCCTATTTGCTCGCCCGTCACTTGAGATTGATCTGTCAAATCAGTTGTGAGATGTTCTACTGATTTAAGGCAACAGCTGATCGTAAAAATCATTCACCATTCAAAACAAACGCGATTGAACCGAAATTGTCATTGGACCCAAGACTGCTATCGTGGGCCCGCTAGAAGCGTCCAAAACACTTTCGGATTTCTAATGGATGTCATTGAAGTCCGCAATGAAAGATGGAGGTTTGATATGAGTACACCAACCCCGCCGACTGATTTCCAGTCTTGGCTTGACTACGCCATCGCAACCATGGACGCGCGCGGGGCACACCGGGACCGCATCTTTGATGAGGACGACATTCCATTTCAGAACGATATCCGGGCTGCAGCCCAGGAAGAGCTTAATCATCTCAAACAAAAAACAGTCATGCCATGGATCGGTATGCTGGAGAACTGGCAGATTGCACTTTCAAAGAGACTGGGCCGCTCTGCCAAAGACATTGTTGAAGACAACCTGTTGACGACGGATTTTCCAAATGATAGTGTTCACGTCCAATTTGAGGATGGCACCGATCTGAGATTTCGGCGCGCGTTTTACGTAGGTGAGACGCCCGCTGATGGGGCCATTCATCGAGTTGCCGTGTTTACAGAGCATTGCGGATATCACGAGTTTTGGATTGGCCCCAGTGACCGAATTTCGGCCAATTCAATGCCAGGCGCAAGATATAAACCCTCTGACGAAGATTTGGCATGGGACTCCATGGCACCAGTAGGCCGTGAATTTGGAAGCCCTGATTTCGACAGACTGATGGACGAGGACGCGAAGAAATTTGCGTCAGATTTAGCCCGATGGATCCAACAAAGCAGCGCCTCAAATGCAGCTCTGCAACTGGAGGAGGATGAGGTATCAGACGCGCGCAATGTCCAACTCGCATTACGTGAACTTGGGCAAGACGTCACTATTGATGTCGCCGCTTCGGTTTGGAAGCACTATTCACAATCATTGATGGCGAACTGGATGTCAGGCGCCGAAACGGTGCAGTCTGCAGCCAGAACCCTGTATTTAAATTGCCCCAGAGATCAGTCGCACCATGACCCCATGAACGGCGGCTGACCGGTCGCCTAAATCATGAAACTGGCCTGCCCGGAAGCAGGTATTGGTGGCCGCCGGCTTCCGCTGCACAACCGAATTGCGTTTCGCTCCATTGCCGATCTTCAATTTTGACCGGCAGCTTCCGAGAAAAGTGGCCGACTTAGACCCCTTGGAGCCGTTCGCGGCAGGCAGCTTCCGGCGTTCCAGCTCAACCCCAGTCAGAAGCCGTTCGTGGCATTCGGCATCGTGCCCAAGGCGGTCGTAGGTGCCTTCGAATTCAATACCAGTTAGCCGACATTGGCCAGTGCCTTGTTCAGAGCAATGAATACATTCACCTCTGGTAGGCGCATACCTGCTTCGTTGGGTTCCTCTGGCCGCAGAGGTGTGCCCTACGGCCTGCTTGGTTGGGTGTCGAAAGACGCGCCGATCCCGTCGGCGTACTGGTCACCAGCGTTTGAATCGTGGCCGAACGCCCACTTACTTGGCGCGGCTTGTCTGGATAGTTTTAAAGGGCGGATCACTTTGTCCGCAAGACAAGACGCCGACCAATATGTGCGATGGAATCCACTTGCGCTTGCGGTAGTCAAGCTTGCCTTGTTTGGTATCAAACTTGGCGGCCATCGCAACCGTGTGCGGGTAGCGCTTGGCATCCCTGGGCTTGGCCAGCCCTTTGCCTTCGCGCCCCAGT
>JBASJO010000015.1:0-3113 GCA_049655365.1 Rhodoferax sp.
CGTGGGTGCGCGAAGCCATGCTCCACTTGCCCATGGAATGAGGGTTCTTGCGGGCGTAGTTTTTGACGGCATTGGGGGCGCGGCGGTCGGAGTTGCCTTCGCGCAGCACCGGGTTGACCGAGCTGCCTAGGCATTTGGAGTAACGGGTCTTGATGGCCTTTTCTTCGTCGTTCTTGGGCGATTCAGGGAAATCAGGAATCTTGAAGCCGCGCGCCTGCAGCTCCTTGATGGCGGCCGTCAACTGCGGCAGCGACGCGCTGATGTTGGGCAGCTTGATGATGTTGGTCTCGGGCAGCAGTGTCAGACGCCCCAGCTCGGCCAGGGTGTTCGGCACTTTTTGCGCGTCGGTCAGGTAATCAGGGAATTCGGCCAGGATACGGGCCGCCACCGAAATGTCACTTTTTTCAATCTCGATGCCCGCGGGTGCGGTGAAGGTGCGAATGACGGGCAGAAAAGAACACGTCGCCAGCAAGGGGGCCTCGTCGGTGAGTGTGTAGATGATTTTTGATTTGGCCATGGGTGTCCTCTAGCTGATGTGAGTTGATTTGCCGCAACACTATAGAGCGGATCGCTGTCGCGAACCTTGTTGTGGATCTACTTTTTGCAAGATGAAATGCATCGGGGCCGCCAAATCGCCTGGATAACAGACCTCGGCGGCGCAAAACACCTAAAATCCCGGTTCTCCAAGGAGCGTTGCAGCAGGTTTAAACAGCCTGTCAGGCTTGGATACGCACAACGACGCTCACCTGATTGGTATCCCGAGTCTTTTCCCAGGTGAGTTGTATGCCCCATATTGTTGTTCCCCCCATGAAATTGTCCGGTCTGGAGCCGTTGACGATCGGCGTCGTCTCGTCGACTGCGGTACAAAGTGTTGAGAACAGAGCTAAAGATCTGTCCCCAATGTTTCAGGTAGCCACTTTTGTCAACATTGGCGAGCGCACCAACGTCACCGGCTCCAAAGCTTTTGCCCGCATGATCCTGAATGGCGACTATGAGCAGGCCCTGAGTGTGGCGCGCCAGCAGGTCGAAAACGGCGCCCAGATCATCGACATCAACATGGACGAGGCCATGCTCGACAGCCAGGCCGCCATGGTGCGCTTTTTGAACCTGATCGCCTCCGAGCCCGACATTTCCCGGGTTCCGGTGATGATCGACTCGAGCAAGTGGAGCGTGATCGAGGCCGGCCTGCGCTGTGTGCAGGGCAAGGCGGTAGTCAACTCGATCAGCATGAAGGAAGGCGTGGACGCCTTCAAACAACAGGCCAAACTGCTGCGCCGTTACGGTGCCGCCGCCGTGGTGATGGCCTTTGACGAACAAGGCCAGGCCGACACTTATGAGCGCAAAATTCAAATCTGTGAACGCGCCTACCGCATCCTGGTCGACGAGGTGGACTTTCCGCCGGAAGACATCATTTTTGATCCCAACATCTTCGCCATTGCCACCGGCATCGAAGAGCACAACAACTACGCGGTCGACTTCATCAACGCCACGCGCTGGATCAAGCAGCACCTGCCGGGCGCCAAGGTCAGCGGCGGCGTGTCGAATGTGTCATTCAGCTTCCGCGGCAACGACCCGGTGCGCGAGGCCATCCACACGGTGTTTTTGTACCACGCCATCCAGGCGGGCATGGACATGGGCATCGTCAACGCCGGCATGGTCGGCGTTTATGACGACCTGGAACCCGAGTTGCGCACACGTGTCGAAGACGTGGTGCTGAACCGCCGCCCGGATGCCGGCGAACGCCTGGTCGAGATTGCCGAAGGGGCAAAAAGCGAGGCCAGGGACGACAGTAAAAAACTCGAATGGCGCGGCACCCCGGATCACCCGGTGGGCGTGGAACAGCGCCTGAGCCACGCCATGGTGCATGGCATCACCGACTTCATCGTGGCTGACACCGAAGAAGCCTACCAGGCCATCGTGGCCAAAGGCGGGCGGCCGCTGCATGTGATTGAGGGCCCGCTGATGGCCGGCATGAGCATCGTCGGCGACCTGTTCGGCCAGGGCAAGATGTTTTTGCCGCAGGTGGTGAAAAGCGCACGTGTCATGAAACAGGCGGTGGCGCACCTGATTCCGTACATCGAGGAAGAAAAGCGCCTGGACGAGGCCGCCGGTCGCGACGTGCAGACCAAGGGCAAGATCATCATTGCCACGGTCAAGGGCGACGTGCATGACATTGGCAAGAACATCGTCACCGTGGTGCTGCAATGCAACAACTTTGACGTGGTCAACATGGGCGTGATGGTGCCGGCCCACGAGATTCTGGCGCGCGCCAAGGCCGAGGGTGCCGACATCATCGGCCTCTCTGGCCTGATCACACCCAGCCTGGAAGAAATGGCCTATGTGGCGACCGAGATGCAAAAGGACGATTACTTCCGCCTGCGCAAGATGCCGCTGCTGATTGGCGGCGCCACCACCAGCCGGGTCCATACCGCCGTCAAGATTTCACCGCACTACGACGGCCCGGTGGTCTATGTGCCCGATGCCTCGCGCAGCGTGGGCGTGGCACAAAGCTTGTTGGGCGAAGGCGCGCCGGCCTTCGTGGCCGAACTGACCACTGATTACGAACGGGTGCGCCAGCAGCACGCCAACAAAAAGCAAACGCCGCTGTGGCCGCTGGCCAAGGCCCGCGCCAACAAGACACCCGTGGATTGGTCACACTACCAGCCGAAACCGCCCAAGTTCATCGGCAAGCGCATCTTCAAGAACTTTGATCTGGGCGAGTTGGCGGGCTTCATCGACTGGGGTCCGTTCTTCCAGACCTGGGACCTGGCCGGACCGTTCCCGGCCATTCTGGACGACGAAGTGGTGGGCGTGGAGGCCAGAAAAGTGTATGCCGACGGCCAGGCCATGCTGAAGAAAATTGTCGAGGGCCGCTGGCTGACCGCCAACGCGGTGGTCGGCCTGTACCCGGCCAACAGCGTCCATGACGACGACATCGAACTCTACACCGACGAGAGCCGCAGCACCGTGGCCATGACCTGGTATGGCCTGCGCCAGCAAGCGGCCAAGGAAGAGATCGACGGCGTCATGCGCCCGAGCCGCTGCCTGGCCGACTTTGTCGCGCCAAGAGCCGTCATCAAGGACTACGTCGGCGTCTTTGCCGTCACCGCAGG
>JBASJO010000016.1:0-1995 GCA_049655365.1 Rhodoferax sp.
CAGCTGCACCGTGCAAATCGGCCTGGACGAAGCCAGTGTGGTCGACCTGCCGAGCCTGAGCGCGCTGCACCCTTTGCAGGACGAAGACCTCGGCACACTCAAGTACCTGTTGTGGGGCAATGAGCGCCCGCCCATCACGGCGCACGAGCCCGGTGCCGCGCCCGCACCCTTTGAGCCGCCCGATTTGATCGTGCAGGTGGTGGACGCCACCAACCTGCAGAGCCAGCTGGAACTCACACTCGAGCTGAGTCAGCTGGGTCGCCCGGTGGTACTGGCGCTGAACCACATGGACACAGTGCGCCGCAAAGGCCTGCACATCAACCTGCGGGCGCTGTCCAGCCAACTGGGCATGCCCGTGGTGCCGATTTCTGCGCTGATGGGGCAAGGCATTGCCGAACTCTTCAGAACCGCCGTGGCCACGGCACGCCAGGCTACCTGCCCGCTGCCGCAGGCGCCCAGCCAGCACATTGCCAGCAGCCTGGAGGCGCTGGGCAGCGCCCTGCAACAGCCCGGCATTGACGCCGCGTTTCGCATGCCGCACCAGTTATTGTTGATGTTGTTTGCCTCCGGCCATGCTTATATCGAACGTGAATTGCAGGAGCACTTTGCCCCTTTGACTCCGTCTCTGCTGGCGCTGCGCGCGGCGTCCGGGCTGGGCTTGCCGCGCCCGCTGGCCGAAGAGATCCATGCCGACCGCCACCACCGTGCCGCCACCAGTTTTGAGGCGGCACAGCGCCCGGGGCCGCTGGAGCCGGGGCGCGGCTGGCGCTTCTGGCTGGATGCGTTCATGCTGCACCGGCAGTGGGGGCTGCTGGCCAGCCTGACGGTTTTTGCCGGCGTGTTGTTTGTGGTGTTCGAGGTCAGCGGCTGGATCGACAGCCAGACCACGCAGCGCCTGATCGAGGCTGCCAGCGGCTGGCAGCCGCAGTCCACGCCCGGGGTGGTAGCGCGCGCCGTGGTCGATGGTTTTATCGGCCTGATCGGCATCGTGGTGCCCTACATGCTGCCACTGTTGCTGCTGCTGATCGCGCTGGAAGAAATCGGGTTGATGCACCGGATTGCCTTTGTGGTCGACCGCGGGTTTCACAAGATCGGCCTGCATGGCGGTGTGGCCGTGCCGTTTTTGCTGGGCCTGGGTTGCAATGTGCCGGCCATTTCAGCGGTGGCCCGCAGCACCACGGGGCGCGAACGCCTGATTGCGTCGGTGCTGATCACCTTTGTGCCCTGCTCGGCACGCTCGGCCATCATATTGGCCGTGGCCGGCAAGTACCTTGGCGTGCTGGGCGTGATTGGCATTTACGCGCTGACGCTGCTGCTGATTGCCGTGACGGGCTGGCTGCTGTCGCACCGGCAAAGCGAGGTCGGCCCGGGCCAGGTGCAGGAAATCCCGGCCTACACCCTGCCGGACTGGCGTGCCATGCTGCGTGAAACCTGGGCCCGCTCCAATGATGTACTCACCATCGTCACGCCGCTGCTGGTGGGCGGCAGCGTGGTGCTGGCCCTGCTCGGGCACTTTGGCTTTGACGGCGTCATCAACACCGTACTGACGCCGTTGACCAATTGGTGGCTTGGCCTGCCGCTGGTGCTGGGCCTGCCGCTGCTGTTTGGCGTGCTGCGCAAGGAGCTGTCGCTATTGATGATATTCCAGGCGCTGGGCACGCAGGACATCAACACGGTGCTGGGCAACGTGCAAATCGTCACGCTGCTGGTGTTCATCACCTTTTATGTGCCGTGCATCTCGACTTTCGCCATCATGCACAAGACGCTTGGGCGCGCCCAAGCCTGGTTTTCTGTGGCGCTGTCGGTGGGTGTGGCGCTGGCACTCAGCGTGCTGGTGCGCCTGGTGATGGGGATGTTTGTTTAGTACGAGGTCGCGGCGCGCGCCGCCTGGTCGTAGCGACCCGACACCGTGCGCAGCAATTTGGCCATGTCGCCCAACTGGCGGTTCTCGTCAGCGGCACCGGAAAACCCGGGCAACAGGCACGCCTCGCGCAC
>JBASJO010000017.1:0-1940 GCA_049655365.1 Rhodoferax sp.
CCTTGTTGTTGAACAGCGCTTGCGTGAAGCCTGTGCCGAGTTGGGCCTGAACGTGACCGATTGGTTTGATTCGCCGATTACCGGTGGTGATGGCAACCGCGAGTTTTTCATTTGCGCGACAAAAGTCTGAATTTCTTGCAGTACCGTACCTAAGCGCAAGGCGGGTGTGTCATTGCGGACTTGATCCGCAATCCATGACTTCTGGCGACGGTACTTTTTAAATATTTTTCGAAGGTGTTCGCCATGACTTCTTCCATACGTTTTCCTGTCAGCATTGAGTTTTTTCCACCGAAAACGCCGGAAGGTGTCGAAAAACTGCGCGTTGTGCGTCAGCAGTTGTATGCGCTCAAGCCCGAGTTTTGCTCGGTGACCTTTGGTGCTGGCGGGTCCACCCAGGAGGGTACGTTCAGCACGGTGCGTGACATTTTGAGCGAAGGGATGAGTGCCGCATCGCACTTTTCCTGCATTGGCGCCACGCGCGCTGGGATGCGCGAGCAACTGGCTACGTTGAAAGCCATGGGTGTTAAGCGTCTGGTCGCTTTGCGCGGCGACTTGCCAAGCGGCTATGGCACAGGCGGCGAGTTTCAATACGCCAGCGATCTGGTAGCCTTTATTCGCGCCGAGATGTCCGACGACTTTTACATCGAAGTGGCGGCTTACCCTGAAATTCATCCACAAGCCAAGTCAGCCGAGAGCGACCTGAAGGCTTTTGCTGCCAAGGTGCAGGCAGGTGCCAATTCGGCCATCACCCAATATTTTTACAATTCAGATGCCTACTTCAGGTTTGTCGAAGATACCGATGCGCTGGGCGTGCAGATTCCTGTGGTGCCGGGCATCATGCCGATTGCCAGCTCGTCGCAGTTGATGCGTTTCAGTGACGCCTGTGGAGCCGAAATCCCACGCTGGATCAGGCTGCGGCTGCAGGGATTTGGTGACGACACCGCGTCGATCAAGGCGTTTGGACTGGATGTGGTGACGGATTTATGTGAGCAACTCCGGGCGGGTGGCGCACCCGGCTTGCATTTTTACAGCATGAATCAGAGCGCGGCCACGGTGGAAATTTGCCAGCGCCTGGGGCTGGCTGCATAACGGTTGACGGGTTCAGCGGCCGTAGACATCCTCGAACCGCACGATATCGTCCTCACCCAGATAAGACCCCGACTGCACCTCAATCATCTCCAGCGCAACCCGACCCGGGTTCTCCAGCCGGTGGGTGGTGCCCAGTGGAATGAAAGTGGACTGGTTTTCTGACAGCAGGAAGATTTTTTCACCGCAGGTGACGCGGGCCGTGCCACTGACCACAATCCAGTGTTCGGCGCGATGGTGGTGCATTTGCAGCGACAGGGTGCCGCCCGGCTTGACCACGATGCGCTTGACCTGAAAACGCTCTCCAGCATCGATCCCGTCGTACCAGCCCCAGGGACGGAACACCTTGCGGTGGATGCTGCCCTCGGATCGACCCTGTGCCTTGAGCGCATCGACAATCTTTTTGACATTCTGGGTTTTGTCCTTGTGCGACACCAGAATGGCATCCGCTGTTTCAACGACGACCAAATCGCAGACCCCGACACAGGCGATCAAACGGCCTTCTGACAAGGCCAGTGTGTTTTCGCAGTCCTGCAGCAGCACGTCGCCCTGCGACACGTTGCCTTGGCTGTCCTTGGGCAGCACTTGCCACAAGGCATCCCAGGCGCCGACGTCGGACCACCCAGCCTCCAAGGGGAGCACCACGCCAGGGGGCAGTGTGGCAGCGTTCGGACTTTTGGTACCGGCCAGTCGCTCCATCACCGCATAGTCAATTGAGTCGTTCGGACACTCTGCAAAAGCCTCCCGCCCCACGCGTAGGAACTCGGCATCGGCTTTGCCTTGGTTCCAGGCTGCTTGGCAGGCATCGAGGATGTCAGGTCGACAAACGCCCATGGCGGACAACCAGACAGAAG
>JBASJO010000018.1:0-4072 GCA_049655365.1 Rhodoferax sp.
GATGTCGGACGTCAAGGTGGTGCGGCGCTGGCCGCGCGTGCGGCGCGCTGTGCCGGCCCCGCCCCCGATGCAGAAAGGGTTGGCGCACGCAGCGGCGCAAGTCCGGGTTGTCGCCATCGGTGCCTCGACCGGCGGGCCGCCGGTATTGCACACCATCCTCTCGGGATTGCCGAAGGATTTTCCGGCGCCGATATTGATCGTCCAGCACATGGCAGCCGGCTTTATTCAGGGCTTCGTCGAGTGGCTGGCGCACTCAAGCCCGCTCTCGATCCATGTCGCCACGCACGGCGAGTTGCTGCTTGCCGGGCACGTTTACATGGCGCCCGATGGGTTTCAAATGAAGGTCGCGCACGGCGGCAGAATCACCCTGGCCCGGGACGAACCCGAGAATGGTTTGCGCCCCTCGGTTTCCTGTCTGTTCCGCTCGGTCGCCGAGGTCTACGGCAGCGACGCGGTCGCCGGTCTGCTCAGCGGCATGGGACGCGACGGCGCCGAAGAGCTGAGGCGGTTGAAAGAAAAGGGCGCCGTCACCTTCGCCCAGGACAAGGACAGTTCGGTCGTGCACGGCATGCCGGGTGAGGCGATCAAACTCGATGCGGTGATGCTGGTGCTGCCTCCAGAGAAAATCGCCGCCGTGTTGATCAATCTGGTGTACAACGCAAACACAAGAGGAAGAAGTGCATGAAGTCCAAAAATACCGGCAACAACACGGTTGAAATCCTCATTGCCGAGGACAGCCCGACCCAGGCGGAACAGTTGCAGTACCTGCTCGAAGGGCACGGCTACAAAGTGGTGGCTGCCGCAAACGGCAGGAAGGCGCTCGAAGCGCTGCGCCGGCGCAGGCCGGCGCTGGTGATCAGCGACATTGTGATGCCCGAGATGAACGGCTACGAGCTGTGCCATGCGATCAAGTCCGATGCGGCGTTGCGGGATATTCCGGTCATTCTGGTGACCACGCTGTCCGACGTGCTGGACATCATGAAGGGGCTGGAGTGCGGCGCCGACAACTTCATCCGCAAACCGTACGAGGAGAAATACCTGCTCGCCCGCGTCGATTACCTGCTGATGAATCAGGAAATGCGCAAGAGCCAGAGGATGCAGATGGGGATGGAAATCCATCTCGGCGGACAAAGGCATTTCATTACCGCCGAGCGGCAGCAGATCGTGGACCTGCTGATCTCGGTCTACGAGGAGGCGATCCACCTCAACGAGGAACTCAAGGCGAGGCAGGGCGAGCTGGCCGACTCGAACCTCGCGTTGAGCGGCCTCTACCACGTCGCCGAGGGGCTGAATCAGGCGGTGAGCGAGCGCGAGGTGTGCGAGAGGGCGCTCGAACATGTGGTGGAAATACCGGGGGTGCGGGCGGGCTGGATTTCCCTGCGCGAAGGCGAGTCCGGCTTCCGGCTCGGTGCCGCGCGCAACCTGCCGCCGGCCTTGCAGCTCCCGGGTGCGATGGAGGGCTTGTGCGAATGCCGGCGCCGCCTGCTTGCGGGCGAACTCGATCATGTCACCAACATCCTGGTGTGCGAGCGGCTCGGCAAGGCGAAGGAGGACACCCAGGGCCTGCGCTATCACGCCAGCGTGCCCTTGTGGAACGGCGACCAGATGCTGGGCGTCATGAACCTGGTCGGCGCGGATCAGGGCCTGTTCCGGGAAGAGGATCTGGAAACGCTGTACGGGGTCGGGCACCAGGTGGGTATCGCGCTGGAGCGGGCACGGCTGCACGAACATCTGGAGCGGCTGGTGGAGGAGCGCACGGCTGCGCTGACCGCGAGCGAGGCGCGTTTGCGCACCATCATCGAGGCGGAACCGGAGTGCGTGAAGATCGTGGACGCGGAGGGGCGGCTCGTACAGATGAATGCTGCGGGGCTCGCCATGATTGAGGCGGACAACCTCGAACAGGTTCAGGGAGGCAATATCTCCGAATTTGTGGTTGCTTCGCAACGTGACGCTTATCGCACCTTCGCAGCTGGCGTGCTGGACGGAAAGAGCGCAGTCTTCGAGTTTGAGATTGTCGGTTTGAAGGGCACACACCGCTGGCTGGAAAGCCACGCGGTGCCGCTTCCTGAGCAGCAGGATGGCCGCCCGCAAATGCTGGCGATCACCCGCGACATCACCGAGCGCAAGCAGGCGGAGGGAAAACTAAAGCTGTTCCGCACGTTGCTCGACAATTCCAGCGACGCCATCGAGGTGCTTGATCCTGACACGTTGCGGTTTATAGACATAAACGAGACGGGATGCCGCGTCTTGGGTTACAGCCGGGAAGAACTCCTGTCCATGAGCATTCCCGACATAGACCGCGCCATCAGCGAGGACTCCCTGAAAATAATCAAGGCGCAATTGCGGGAATCGGGACGCGCGCGGTTCGAAACTGTGCATCGGCGCAAGGATGGCTCGACATTCCCCGTAGAAATCAATGCGACATTAATCGAAATCGACAAGCCCTACCTGCTGAGCATCGCCCGTGACATCACCGAGCGCAAGGCGGACGAAGCCAAGATCAAGCGCCTCAACCGCATCTACAGCGTGCTCAGCGGCATCAACACGACCATCGTGCGCGTGCGCGAGCGGCAGGAACTGTTCGACGAAGCCTGCCGCATCGCGGTGGAGCACGGCAAGTTCACGCTCGCCTGGATCGGCACGCTGGATGCAGATACGCAGCAGGTCACGCCGGTCGCTCGGGCCGGTCGCGACGACGGCTATCTGGCGCAAATCAACTTGAGCGCATGCGAAGAGGTGTCGGGAAGCTGTGTGTTGACCGCACGGGCGCTGACCGAGGCGCAGCCGATGATCTGCAACGACATCGCCAGCGACGAGCGCATGGCGGCCTGGCGCAGCGAGGCGTTGAGCCGCGATTATCTTTCAGTGGTCGTGCTACCCCTCATGCTGGAGCGCAAGCCGGTCGGCGTGTTCGTACTCTACGCGGCGGAAACAGGCGTGTTCGACGACGAAGAGATGAAGCTGCTGGTCGAGATAGCGGGCGATATTTCGTTCGCCATGGATAACCTCAAAAAAGAGGAGATGCTTAATTATCTCGCCTACTACGATGCGATTACCGGCCTGCCGAATCGCACGCTGTTTTACGACCGTCTGGCTCAGCACCTGCATGATGTGCCAAGCGGAGAAACGGTGGCGGTGCTGGCCATCGATCTGGAACGGTTCCGGGTCATCAACGAGACGTTCGGGCGACACGCTGGCGATGCACTGCTGAAACTGGTGGCTGAACGCCTGATAACCATGGGGGTTGGGGTGGATCATCTGGCGCGTATCAGTGCGGACTGCTTTGCCATGGTTGTGTCCCATATCAGGGAGGAGGCGGACGTGGTGCGCTTCCTTGAGAACCAAGTCGCAACTGTCCTGAGCACGTCATTCATGCTGGAAGGCCAGGAACTGCGCATATCGGCCAGAGCGGGTATCGCCCTTTTCCCTGACGACGGGAAAGATGCCGATACCTTGTTCCGCAACGCCGAAGCGGCTTTGAATAAGACCAAGCTCTCCGGCGACAAGTATTTGTTCTATACCCCTGCGTTCAATGCCCGGGCCGCCGAGAAGCTGACCCTTGAGAACAAGCTGCGTCGGGCACTGGAGCAAGAACAACTGGTGCTACATTACCAGCCTAAAGTCGATCTCAAGAGCAAGCAGATCGTGGGGTTGGAGGCACTGATGCGCTGGAACGATCCGGAAACCGGATTGGTGCCGCCGTGGAAATTCATTCCACTGCTGGAAGAAACCGGGATGATCATTGAGGCGGGCGCCTGGGCTTTGGCGCAGGCGATGACGGATTACCGTGCATGGCAGGCGAAAGGTTTGACCGCTCCTCGCATCGCCGTCAATGTCTCGCAGGTTCAACTGCGAAGAAAGGATTTCGTCAATACCGTAGAGCGCGTATTAAGCAGTTTAGGAGGGGACGGCGGCGCACTGGAGATTGAGATTACCGAGAGCCTGATCATGCAGGACGTCGAGGCCAACATCCAGAAGCTTCATGCCATCCGGGAGATGGGGGTGGCGGTGGCGATTGATGATTTCGGCACGGGCTACTCCTCGCTCAGCTATATCGCCAAGCTGCCGATCA
>JBASJO010000019.1:0-2471 GCA_049655365.1 Rhodoferax sp.
CAGTCCGGCCGCTGACAATGCGCAGGCCGCGCTCGGTCAGCGTTTCGGCCACGATGCGGGCGTTGGTGAGCACCTGTTGCTGATAGACCTTGAAGTCGGGCTGCAGCGCTTCCTTGAAAGCGACGGCTTTGGCCGCAATCACGTGCATCAGCGGGCCACCTTGCAGTCCGGGGAAGATGGCACTGTTGATGGCTTTTTCATGCTGCGACTTCATCAAAATGATGCCGCCGCGCGGGCCGCGCAGGCTCTTGTGGGTGGTGCTGGTGACCACGTCGGCGTGCGGTACCGGGTTGGGATACACACCGGCAGCAATCAGGCCGGCGTAATGCGCCATGTCGACCATGAAGATGGCGCCCACGTCCTTGGCCACTTTGGCAAAGCGCTCAAAGTCGATGCGCAGGCTGTAGGCGCTGGCGCCGGCAATGATCAGTTTGGGTTTGGACTCATGGGCCTTGCGCTCCATGGCGTCGTAGTCAATGGCTTCGTTGGCGTCCAGGCCATAAGAGACCACATTGAACCACTTGCCGCTCATGTTCAGCGCCATGCCGTGCGTCAGGTGGCCGCCTTCGGCCAGGCTCATGCCCATGATGGTGTCGCCGGGTTTCAAAAACGCCAGAAACACGGCTTCGTTGGCCGATGCGCCGCAATGCGGCTGCACGTTGGCGGCTTCAGCGCCAAAGAGTTGCTTGACGCGGTCCAGCGCCAGTTGTTCGGCAATGTCGACAAACTCGCAGCCACCGTAGTAACGCTTGCCGGGGTAGCCCTCTGCGTATTTGTTGGTGAGCTGCGTGCCCTGCGCTGCCATGACGGCGGGCGAGGCGTAGTTTTCGCTGGCGATCAGCTCGATGTGGTCTTGCTGACGCTGGTTTTCAGATTGGATGGCGGCAAACAGCTCGGGGTCGGTTTGCTCGATGAGGATGTTTCGGTTGAACATGACAGTCCTTGGAGGCGTGGGGCTTACGGGTTGAGGTGCCCAGGCGAACGGCTGATCACAAAACCAATCAAGGCCCTGCGGCACGCTCCCCCGTGGTGTTCCCACATCGGCAACGTGCCCCGTTACAGGGTGTTGCCTATCGCCAGTCGCGTACTGCCTGATTTTAGCTGAGGTCCTCAGCCCATGGCCAAGGTGGCCGCTTTGTCTGGCGTGGCTACGGGTGCTTCCGGTGCGGGTGGGGGCAGCGTCGCCTTGGTCAGTGTGGGAGCAGCATTGGTTCGTGGCATTGAGCGGCCCTGGGCGACCTGTTGCAGTCGGGTGTATTCGGCCATGACCTTGGAGGCATAGCCGCCGTCGGTTTCCATATTGGCGGCGCCAACATAGTATTTGAGGCCCCCTTCAACTGAGCCGGCCATGCGAATGCAGTCTTGCAACACCTTCACGCCAACATGCAGGTTGGCCAGTGGGTCAAAGGCGGCAAATTTGCCGCCAAAGCTCTGGTATTTGTCGCTGTGGATCTTGGTCATGACCTGCATCAGGCCTTGCGCGCCCACAGAGCTTTGGGCAAACGGGTTAAACCCGGATTCAATCGCCATCACGGCCAGGATCAGCGTGGGGTCAATCTTGACGCGCGCGCCAATGCTGTAAGCCTCGGACACCAGTGCGCTGATAGGCTCCGGTGCCACACGGTATTTCTTGCTCAGCCAAAACGCCACGGCGGCCTGCTGTTTGGGCAGTTCCTTGGGGTCGGCCGCGGTGGCGCGGTCAATGGCAACCAGGTCGCTGACCATACCACTCACTTCTTGCTGGCGCTCCTGCAACCAGCTGAAAAGCTTGATTTCGCCCACTTGGCGCAGCTCGGGGCGTGCCACCAGGGCCATGGCGGCAAATAAAACAGCCAGGCCAATCAGGGCAAAACTGTTGTGGGTCAGTTGAAAAAAGCCTTTGGTCACGGCTGCCGTGGCTTGCCGTAGGCTGGAACTCATGTTGTTAGACGCTGTCATAGCTTCTCCTTCTTGCGCGAGGGTTGATGTAACTTGAAGAACTGGCTTCAAGCGGATCAATGATCCAGGCATGGGTTGTTACGCTATCAAGATCCTGCGGATTCTGGCCCGTTGGTGCAGAGATTTGATGTTGCCGGGGTCGGCAGCGGGTGAGGGTTTTCCCTTGATTTTGTCAAGTTCGCCGGATTCTAGGGGGACTGGATATACCAAGTCAACCATATGAAATAGGTTTTATATTCTAAAAAGAAATTGTAAATTTTGTTTTCAGGTGCTTTATCAGCCTTGAAGCAAGGCGGAAAATACGTTGATGGATGTTCAAAAGCTTCATCATTCCAAGTGGCTGCGCCGTCTGACAGTGGCCCTGGCCGCCGTGCTGCTGTTGTGGGGATTGGCTTGGCTGGCGCTGCCGCCCTGGCTCAAGACGCAGCTGGAAACCAGGCTCGGTGAACAGCTCGGGCGCCAGGTGAGTCTGGGGCAGATTGAGTTCAAGCCCTGGTCGCTGGAGCTCACTTTCCATGACTTCAAAATTGCGC
>JBASJO010000020.1:0-5942 GCA_049655365.1 Rhodoferax sp.
CCCTTGTGTTTGAGCAGCGCGCGCAGCACGCTGCTGCCCCGCTGCACGGGGCTATCGTCGATCAGGTCGGCTGCCAAGGGGGCGAGTGGAGTGGCTGTCATCGGGGGCGTTGCCTCGGGTCTAAAACGGGATACAGCATGTCAATGACCGCGTTGATGAAAACGAAGGCACCGGCAAAGACCAGCGTGGTGGCGGTGACCATCGGGTAGTCGCGCGTCAGGATCGCCTCCAGCATGCCCCGGCCCAGGCCCGGCAGGCTGAAGATCTGCTCCACCACAATCAGGCCACCGAGCATCACACCGAACTGGAAACCAATGAAGGTGACGATGGGCGGCAAGGCGTTGCGCAGCGCATGCAGGTACTGAATGCGCTCGTTGCGAACGCCCACCGCGCGTGCGGTCACGATGAAGGGCTCGGACAGCACCTCGATCATGGCGCTGCGCGTCATTTGCATGGTCATGGCCGCTATCGGGAAGGTGATGGTCAGCAGCGGCATGGCCATGGAGCGCAGGTGCAACATCGGATCTTGCGACCAGGGCGTGAACGCCACCTGAAACAGTTGCGGTGCCAGATGCGAGCCCAGCAGCAAGATCAGGATGCCAATCACAAAGATGGGGACCGAGAAAATGACCAGCAGCAGCGTGCGGATAGCCACATCCAGCCGCCGGTTGGCATGGACCGCCGCCACGATGCCCGCCGGCATGCCGATCAGCGTCGACAGCAGCAGGCACAGGATGGCGAGTTCCAGCGACACCGGAATCTGGCTAACCAGGTCATCACTGACCTGGCGCCCGGTGATCGGCGACTTGCCCAAATCACCCTGTACCGCCTGGCCCAGCCAGCGCACGTACTGCACCGGCAGCGGCTGGTCGAGCCCGAGGTCACGGCGCACCTTGGCGAACTGCTCGTCGGTGGCCCCCTCCTGGCCCACGATGACGCTGGTCATGTCGCCGGGAATCAGGGACCCCATGGCAAACACCAGCACGGACACCGCGAACATCACCGCCACCAGGGAGGCCAGTCTGGACAATACCGCTTTCAGCATGGCAGGGACTCCCGGGTCGAGGTCGGGCCAACAAAATGACAAGCGACGTGATGCTCCGGCCCGACTTCGCGCAGCAGCGGCTTGTGCTCAGCGCAGATCGGCTGCGCCATTGGACAACGGGTGCGAAAACGGCAGCCCGAGGGCGGGTTCATCGGACTCGGCACATCACCGCGCAGCGCAATTTCGCCACGCTGGCGCTCCAGCACGGGGTCGGGCGTGAGTGTGGCCGCGCGCAGTGCGATCGAATAGGGGTGCTGCGGCCGCTCGGCGAAATCCCGGGTGTTGGCGAACTCCACGATTTCACCCAGGTACATCACGATCACGCGGTGGCTGATCGCCTGCACGGCGGCCAGGTCATGGCTGATGAAGAGGTAAGCCGTGCCCATGTCCTCCTGCAATTCAACCAGCAGATTCAGAATCTGGGCTTGCAGCGAAATGTCCAACGAGGCGATGGCCTCGTCATGCACCACCAGGGCCGGCTGGGCAATGAGCGAGCGCGCAATCGACGCGCGCTGCTGCTGGCCACCCGAGAGCTGGTGCGGCATGCGCGAGGCAAACTGCGCCGGCAAACCGACGCGCTCAAGCATCTGTGCCACCGCGTCGTCGGTCTTGCGCACGCCGCGCGCCTGCAGGGGCTCGGCCACACTGGCACCGACCGTGCGTCGCGGGTTCATGGATCCGGCCGGGTTCTGAAACACCATCTGGCACTGGCGCCGCCGTTCCCGGCCCGCGGCACCCGCCTCCCAGAGGTCGCCGCCATTCACCAGGATACGGCCGGTGGTCAGCGGCAGAAGCCCCACCACCAGGCGCGCCAGTGTCGACTTGCCGCAGCCGGACTCGCCCACGATGCCCAGGGTCTGACCTCTGCTGAGCGACAGCGAAACACCATCCACGGCGCGCAGCAGGCCGGCGCCGGCACTGCCGGCAGCACGAATATTGAAATGCCGTACGGCTTGATCGACCGCGAGCAGGGAAGGTTTGGCGTCACTGACCACTGAGGCTCTCCGGAACAAAAGCTTCCTGGGCGATCCAGCAGCGCGCCAAATGGCCCGGCACCGTCTGCCGAAGCTCGGGATGGGATTCACAGCCCGCCCGGGCCATCTCGCAGCGGGGACGAAAACGGCAACCCGGCAGGGGTCGTGTCATGTCGGGTGGCGCACCGGCGAGCGAGGGCATCTTGCCACGCGTCTGATCGGCGCGCGGAATCGAGCGCAGCAGTCCCTGGGTGTAGGGATGGCGGGGTCGGGCAAACAACTCATCGACCGGCGCCTCCTCGACGATTTCACCGGCGTACATCACCGCCACGCGGTCACACATGCGGGCGATCACCCCCATGTTGTGGGTGATCAGCAGCAGCGCCGTGCCACGCTCGCGCGTCAGGCGCTTCATCAGGTCGAGCACCTGTGCCTGGATGGTGACATCCAGCGCGGTGGTGGGCTCGTCGGCAATCAGCAGTTGCGGCTCATGCAGCATGCCCATGGCAATCACCACGCGCTGGCGCATGCCGCCCGACATCTGGTGCGGGAACGATGCCGCCTGGCGTGCGGGGTCGGGCATGCCGACGGCCGCCAGCGCCCGCGTGATGGTGGTTTGCGCGTCGCCCTGGTGCCCGTGGGCGCGCAGGGCCTCGCGCATCTGCCAGCCGATGCTGTAGACCGGATTCAGTGCGGTCATCGGATTCTGGAACACCATACCGACCTTGGTGCCGCGCCGCTGGCGCATCTGCTCTTCGTTGAGCGTCATCAGGTCGGTGCCGTCAAGCAGCACCGCACCAGCCTCGATGCGCCCTGGCGGGGCCACCAGGCGCAGGATGGACATGGCGGTGACGCTCTTACCCGAGCCCGACTCGCCGACCAGACCCAGCGTCTCCCCGCGATTCACACGGAAAGAGACGCCGTCGACCGCCGTGATGGGGCCGTGGGGGGTGGCAAAGCGGGTGGTGAGCCGGGAAACCTCCAGAACGGCGGGTTGAGTCACTATTTCAGGGCCACGCCGGCCAGGAAGGTGCGCGACAGCGTCGCATCCGGCTTGGCGGCGGCCACCTTGGCACTGTGGGCCACCCAGGCGTTGCGCGCCGCCACCGAGATGTCCGGGTAGACCAGATCATCCTGCATCACGGCGATCTTGCGCAGCGAGGCCGCGTAATCCTCGGCAGAGCCGGTTTGCGCCTTGGCAATCAGGTCGGCCATTTCGGGCGGTGTGGGGCCCTGACGGCCCGGGCGCGGCATCAGGTAGAACATCGGGTCGGCCTGGTAGGCGTACTCGTTGGTCATGATCTCGTAATCAGCCCGGTTCTGCTTGTCGAGCCAGACCGCATTCTGATTGGCCTGGATGGTCACACGGATGCCGACCTGGGCCATCTGGGACTTCAGCACCTCGGCAAAACGGTCCAGGTAGGTGGCATAACCCGCCAGGTGGTTGAGCGTGATGTCCACCCCATTGGGGTAACCGGCCTTGGCCAGCAGCGCCTTGGCCTGGGCCACATCGTGCTTCTGGTACTTCAGCTCGGACAGCTTGGGCGCCCAGCTGTAGGAAGGCGGAACCTGCGCGCTGGGCACACCTTCACCGAGGAAGGCGCCCTGCACGATCTCGGCCCGGTTCAGGGCCAGTGACATCGCGCGGCGGAAATCCACATTGCTGAACGGCGCCCGGTTGGTATTGATGTTGAGCCGCACGGTGTTGGTCGAGCTCACGGCCACGGTCGTGATGCCCGGCGCGCTGCCCAGTTGCAAGCGGCTTTCGGCACTCGGGAACATGAGGTCGATCTGACCCGAGCGCAGGGCCGCGATCTGGGCCGATTGCTCGGGCATGTAACGGATGGTCAGGTCAGTGACCTTGGCGGCGCCGTCCTTGTTCCAGTAGTTGTCGTTGCGCTTGAGCACCAACTGGGTGTTGGGCGTGTACGACACCATCTGGAACGGGCCGGTGCCCATCATGGCCAGCTTGGCATCATTGGACTGCAGCCACTTGGCACTGAGGATGGCCGAACCCACCACAAACGGGCTGCCCAGGTTGAGCATGAAACCCGCATCGGGTTGCTTGAGCTTGAAGCGCACCGTGCGGTCATTCACCTTGGTGACGGCCTCCAGGTGCTTGAAACGGTCCTTGGCATAAGGCAGACCGCGCTCGGTCAGCCGCTGGAAGGATGCGACCACGTCATCGGCGCCCATGACCGAACCATCGGCAAACTTGACACTCTCGCGCAGCGTGAATTCGTAGGTGGTCATGGCCTTGTCGACGGTCCACTTGGTGGCCAGTACCGGCACGATGCTGCCATCGGCGTCTGCCCGCACCAGGCCTTCGTAGACCAGTTGCCATGCATACCAGGTGCGGATCTGCGAGGACTGGGTCGGATCAAACGTCTGGGGCACCACGTCTTCGGCGACGACCAGGCCTGTAGGCCGGGCAGCCTGCGCGTGTGCCGTGTTGACAGCCATCGCCATGACCAGTCCGGAGAGAAGGCCACCTGCGAGGCGGCGAATACTCAAGCTCATACGATCTCCTTTTAGTGAGGTCGGCCCTGGATTGGGCAAACCGGTTTTTCCAACAACACCTCATGCATCAGAGACACACGAAGCCAGATGAACGACTCAACGCAAAATCAGACAAGATTCACTTATATCAAAATCACCGTGTTGACAGCTCGGTGATTTCCCCTATTGGCACCGTCACCAAATGCACTATCAGACACAGCGCCCGCCGTCCACTTCAATACAGACACCGCTGATGAAGGCCGCTTCGTCGCTGGCCAGATAGAGCGCGGCATTGGCGACATCGAGCGCGGTGGAGAAGCGCCCCAGTGGAATGGTGGCGCGGAATTTGGCCAGGCGCTCATCGGTGAGCGGGCCGCCGGCAAACTCGGCCGAGAGCCCGGTCTCGGGGTTGAATACCGGGTTGACGCAGTTGACGCGGATGTTGTCGGGGCCGAGCTCGGCCGCCAGCGACTTGGATGTGACGATCACCGCGCCTTTGGAGCCGTTGTACCAGGTGAGGCCGGGGCGCGGGCGCACCCCCGCTGTGGACGCAATGTTGATGAAGCTGCCGCCGCCCTGGGCGCGAAACACCGGCGTGGCATGGATGGTGGCCAGGTAAACGCTCTTGACGTTGACCGCATAACACTTGTCGAACTCGTCTTCGGAGACCTCCAGCGCCGGCCGGTTGCGGTGCGTCCAGCCAGCATTGTTCACCATCACGTCGAGCCGGCCATAGCGCTGCACGGCAGCGTCCACCAGCGCCTTGACCTGCGCCGAGTTGGTCACATCGGCCGCCACAAACGAGGCCGTGCCACCGGCGTCGACGATGTCCTTCACCACGCTTTCGCCCAATACGGCGTCGATGTCATTGACGATGACCTTCGCCCCTTCGGCGGCCAGCCGCAACGCAATGCCTTTGCCGATGCCCTGGCCGGCGCCGGTGACGATGATGGATTTGTCTTGAACGCGCATGGTTTTTCCTTATTTGATTTGGTTCAGAAGTGGGTGTGGTCGCAGTCTGGCCTGTCTGGAAGTCCATCGTCGCGAGGCCGCGACTCCCACAAAGTCAAGCAGAACGCTCTGCCGCCCAGACTCTTAGCCATGTTTGATGGCGACCGTCTTCAGGGTGGTGAAGCCCTGCAGCGCTTCAAAACCTTTTTCACGGCCATAGCCGGAGGACTTGACACCGCCGAACGGCAGCTCGACACCGCCGCCGGCGCCATAGTTGTTGATGAAGACCTGGCCGCTGCGCAGGCGCCGGGCCATGCGGAACTGGCGCGCACCGTCTGCCGTCCAAACCCCCGCCACCAGTCCGAATTGGGTGGCGTTGGCCAGTGCCACGGCATGGTCTTCGTCGCGAAAAGCCATGGCGCACAGCACCGGGCCAAAAATTTCCTGCTGCGCCAGCCGGTGCTCTACCGGCA
>JBASJO010000021.1:0-4428 GCA_049655365.1 Rhodoferax sp.
CCTCCAGGGTGTAACGGCCCGACCGCATCAGGCGGTCAAGCGCGGGCGAGGTCTTTTGACTCAGCGCAGCCGGATGCAAGGCATCGATCGACACCATCAGAACGGCCTCGATCTCGCTGGCAAAAACAGGCGTCGCGATAGATAAGAAAAACAGCAGTAAACCAGCTTTCATCACGTTCCCATGCTTGAAAAATTGATTGTCTTCAGTATTGCAGCCCTTTGACGAAAAGATGGACTGAATTATTCAGCTACCCTGCGTCTTTTTGACAAAGACGCCGTCTTCACCGTCGTGCGAATTTTTGACAATCACCCACACCAACCGGAGACTTCATGATCAAACCCTTTACCGCCCTTGCCACAACGGCAGCCACCCTGCTTGCAACCAGCCTGCTCGCCCTGCCCGCCTGGGCGGTGGAAGTTGCCTTCAAGCCGGTGGCCGAGGGCGTTTATGCCAACATTGGCGACATTGAAGGCCGCACCTACGACAACGAAGGCCTGAATGCCAACATTGGTCTGGTGGTGACGCCGGCCGGCGCGGTGCTGATTGACAGCGGCTCAAGCTACCAGGTGGCGGCCAAGATCCATGAGGCGGTCAAAAAAGTCACCACCCAGCCGCTCAAGCTGGTGATCAACTCCGGAGACCAGGACCACCGCTGGCTCGGCAACGGCTACTTCACGGAAAAAGGCATCGAGACCCTGGCCCATGCCGATGCGCAAACCGACATGCAGGCCCGATCTGGCGAGCAAATGGACGGGCTCAAGGTGTTGAAGGAACGCCTGGACGGCACCCGCCCCACCCTGCCCGCGCGCTTTGTCAAGGCACAGGACAACACCATCGACATGGGTGGCGTGCTGATCGAGCTCAAGCACCGCCAGGGCGGCCACACGCCCGGCGACATGCTGGTCTGGCTGCCGCAAAAAAACGTGCTGTTCAGCGGCGACGTGGTCTATGTGGACCGCGTGCTGGGCCTGCACCCGGTGAGCCGCACCAAGACCTGGCTCGACAGCTTTGCCGCCATCGACCAGCTCAAACCGCACATCATCGTGCCCGGCCATGGTCAAGTGACGAACCTGGCCACGGCCCAGGCACACACCCGCGACCTGTTGCTGGCGCTGCGCAGCCACATGAAAAAAGCGGTGGATGACGGTGTGGACATCAGCGTCGCCGTGAAAACATTCAACGGCAAGCCGTTTGCTCACCTGAAACACGCCGACGTCTGGCTACCACAACTGGCCAACCAGACCTACCTGGAGATGGAACGCGAATGAGCGTTGCCAAACATCCCCATCAAGCCATTTTTACAAGGAGTCAACACATGCACCCGCAAAAGAAATTCCGGGCACGCAAGCTCACTGGGCGTGTCTTGGGCGTGACGCCCGCCTGATGCGCAAACTACCCGTGGTCAAGCTTCAAACTGAATACCACCGCACCCAGCACATCGGCTGGCTGCGGGCTGCCGTGCTGGGCGCCAACGACGGCATCGTCTCCACGGCCAGTCTGATCCTGGGGGTGGCAGCTGCCAGCACCACACAAAGCGCGGTCCTGGTGGCAGGCGTGGCCGGTCTGGTGGCCGGCGCCATGTCGATGGCGGCGGGTGAATATGTATCGGTCAGTTCGCAATCGGACACCGAGCAGGCCGACATTGCCCGGGAACGCGTGGAGTTGGCCACCGACGGCGAACGCGAACTGGCCGAACTGGCGGCAATCTACGTCGGGCGCGGGCTGGATGCCGAGCTGGCACAAAAAGTGGCGGTTCAGCTGACTGCTCGGGATGCTCTGGGTGCCCACACCCGCGATGAACTGGGTATTTCCGAAACCGTGAGTGCCAACCCCTTGCAGGCGGCATTGGTGTCTGCACTGTCCTTTGTTGTTGGCGCCGGCTTGCCCCTGTTGACGGCCTGGCTCACACCCTATGCTTATCTGACGCCTGTGGTAGCGGCCACATCGCTGTTGTTTCTGGTGATCTTGGGCGGTTTGGCGGCCTACACCGGGGGTGCCGGCATTTTCAAAGGTATTTTGCGCGTGACTTTCTGGGGCGCCTTGGCGATGGCCTGCACCGCTGGCGTCGGCTGGTTGTTTGGCGTCGCGATGTAGGCATTTCACCCCTCGGTGTGCATCCAGGCTACCGGGATCCTTCGAAGCCTGCGGCCGGAGGGCGTTCAGGCCATCATCAAAATAGGCCGAGCAACTAATTCAATAGTTCAACTATTGTTGTATGATTGCAATCATGGATAAGTCACTTGCCACCGCCGTTTTTGAATCACTCGCTTCGGGTGTTCGCCTGGACGTTTACCGCTTGCTGGTCAAAGCCGGGCCGCAGGGGCTGGTGGCTGGCGAAATTGGCGCCGCACTGGACGTTCCGCCAACCAACTTGTCGTTTCACCTCAAGGCCCTGGCCCATGCGCAGCTTGTGTCCGTGGTGCAGGAGGGTCGCTACCAGCGCTACCGGCCCAACCTGGCCTTGATGCATGAATTGATCGGGTACTTGACAGCCGAGTGCTGCGCCGGTCACCCCGAACAATGCGCTGAGACCTGTGTCGCCCCGGTGCCGACCAACTCCCAATAAAACAAAGGCCAGTTTGTACGACACCCTGACTTTCCACTTGATTTGCACCCTATCCCATCCCAAAGGAAATTGGACATGACCGAAAAAACCTTCAATGTGCTGTTTTTGTGCACCCATAATTCGGCCCGCAGCATCCTGGCCGAGGCGCTGCTAAACCACATTGGGCGTGGCCGCTTCAAGGCATTCTCGGCCGGCAGCAGCCCGCGAGTCAACCAGCAACCCAACCCGCTGGGCTTGCAGGTTCTGCAAAGCGCCGGTGTTTCGACTGAGGGCCTGTGCAGCAAATCCTGGGACGAATTCGGCACCCTGGACGCGCCGAAGATGGACCTGGTCATTACCGTGTGCGACAACGCTGCCGGCGAGGTCTGCCCCTACTGGCCCGGCCAGCCCGCCAGCGCGCACTGGGGTTACGCCGACCCGTCTGCGGGCGATGCCGACGATGCCCACAAGCTCGAAGCTTTCCGCCAGACCATGCTGGCCCTGAAGCGCCGGCTGGAACTGCTGGTGAGCCTGCCCGCCAGCAAACTGGAAAAAACCATGTTGCAAGACACTGCCCGCGAAATGGCCAAGGGGCAATGACATGGGCTTGTTTGAACGGTTTTTGACCCTGTGGGTGGCGCTGGGCATCGTCGCAGGCGTGGGCCTTGGGCTGCTGGCACCCGGCACATTCCAGGCCATTGCCGCAGTGGAAGTTGCCCACGTCAACCTGGTGGTTGCGGTGCTGATCTGGGTCATGATTTACCCGATGATGATCCAGATCGACTGGTCGGCGGTCAAGGACGTCGGCAAAAAGCCGCGCGGCCTGGCCCTCACCCTGGTGGTGAACTGGCTCATCAAACCCTTCACCATGGCCGCCCTGGGGGTGCTTTTCTTTCAGTACATCTTTGCGCCCTGGGTCGACCCGCAGTCGGCCAGCGAATACATCGCCGGCATGATTCTGCTGGGCGTGGCGCCCTGCACCGCCATGGTGTTTGTCTGGAGCCAACTGGTCAAGGGCGATGCCAACTACACGCTGGTGCAAGTGTCGGTCAACGACCTGATCATGGTCTTTGCCTTTGCGCCCATTGCCGCTTTTTTGCTGGGCGTGACCGACGTCACAGTGCCCTGGGAAACTTTGCTGCTCTCGACTGTTTTGTACGTGGTGTTGCCGCTGGTTGCGGGTCTTCTCACGCGGCGCACCTGGATTGCCCAGAGCTCAGAACATCTGCGCCAGCGGGTGGCGCTGCTCAAGCCACTGTCAGTGATCGGACTGATCGCCACGGTGGTGCTGCTGTTCGGCTTTCAGGCTCAGACCATCGTGGCCAAGCCGCTCATCATCGGCCTGATTGCCATCCCGCTCATTCTGCAAACCTATGGTATTTTCTTCATCAGCTGGTGGGGCGCCAAGCTGCTCAAGCTGCCGCACAACATCGCCGGCCCAGCCTGCCTGATCGGCACTTCCAACTTTTTCGAACTGGCGGTGGCTGTGGCCATTTCCCTGTTCGGGCTCAATTCCGGCGCGGCCCTGGCCACCGTGGTGGGGGTCCTGGTGGAGGTGCCGGTGATGCTGTCTCTGGTGTGGCTGGTCAACCGGGCCCGACCCGCCGAATAGATGCCCCCGGGATTGGCATCCGGGCTACGGATACCGTCAACAAACCCTGTCGAGCTGCCTCCGATGCACTTCAAAAATAGTAGCGGGCGTAGACCTCGAGGCGCTGGCTGGCTGTCTTTTCATTGAACTCGCTGTGCGCCTGCCCCGACAGCAGGATCAGGCGGGCGCGTAACTCCCAGTTGGCAAAACCGGCGTAGCTGATCTCCGGGGTAATCTGGTAGCTGCGGTCATTCAGGTTGACCATGGTCGTGAGCGAGGCCCCGCCATAGA
>JBASJO010000022.1:0-9109 GCA_049655365.1 Rhodoferax sp.
GCTACACCCCCACCACCTGCTTCGAAACCTTCCCCTTCCCCGCAGGACTCACACCCGCCGACACCGCCCATCAGCAAACCGAGCCAGTCGAAGGGGGTGCCCTGATCCCCGCGCAGTTGCAAGAACAAGCTTCACAGGCGGGGGTGGTTCGGATGTCGGGGGCGATTTTAAAAAGCGAAGCGTATGAGCCCCCGGCGTCCGTGCCAGCCCCGGCGGGTCAAGGCTCACAAACTGCAAATGCTTCGACAAGCTCAGCACGAACGGCGGGAACCTCTGTTCGCCAGGCAGCCATCCAAATCGCCAGCGCCGCCAAAAAGCTCAACGATCTGAGGGAGAACTGGCTGAACCCGCCCGAGTGGACGCACAAGGTGCCCGAGGTCACGCCACTGGGGCTGGACAAGTCGCCGTACCCCGACCGCATCGAGCCCAAACCCGGCATCACCGAGGCCGACCTCAAGTCCCTGCAAAAACGCACGCTCACCAACCTCTACAACGCCAAACCCGCCTGGCTCAGCATGGCGCACCAGCAGCTCGACCAGGCCGTGGCAGCGGCTTATGGCTGGACAGACTACACGCCGGCCATGCCCGACGACGAGATTCTCAAGCGCCTGCTGGCGCTGAACCTGACACGTTCAGCTATGATTTCCGACACCACCCATCCTCAAACACCATGAAACCATCTGTCTCATTGGAACGGCAAAGAAGCGCTGTGCGTCAAGCTGTCTCGCGCTATAAAACTGTCAATCCGCGTGTTTTCGGCTCGATTGTGCATGGCAATGACAAGGACGGCAGCGATCTTGATTTGTTGGTGGACCCGTTGCCAGGAACCACTTTGTTTGATCTCGGTGGTCTTCAGGTCGAGCTTGAAACCTTGCTTGGGGTGCCGGTGGACGTCCTGACGCCGGGTGATTTGCCAGTCAAGTTCAGATCCCAAGTGCTTTCAGAGGCACAACCGGTATGAATCAGGGCCGTGTTGCCGACCATTTAGATCACATGCTGGAAGCAGCCTTGCAGGCATGCGCTTATGTCGAAGGTATGTCAAAAGTTGATTTTGAAGAGGACAAACGAACGCAGCAAGCCGTCATTCTTAACCTGATCCTGATTGGTGAAGAGGCAACGAAGTTGCTCAAAGACGATGAAGAGTTTGCCAATCTGCACCCTCAAATTCCATGGCGCAGCATGAAGGGCATGCGCAACCGTATTGCGCATGGCTATTTTGAAATCAACCTGGATACAGTTTGGGAGACGCTTCAGTCCGCATTGCCAGAGCTGATCAAACAGTTGCCATTCGTTCGGCAATCTCTGTAGTCAAGCCTGCTGCCCCGGTGTCTTCGTTGGGCAGTTCGCTATTTTTCAGACAGGAAAACTCCGGATCGCGGTTTTGGGCCGAAACGCTTTGCACACCGCTTCATCGGTTTCCAGGTAGGGTCCGCCGATCAGGTCGATGCAGTAGGGCACGGCGGTAAAGATGCCGGGCACCACGGATTTACCGTCCGCGTCGCGCAGGCCTTCCAGGGTTTCGGCGATCGACTTGGGCTGGCCCGGCAGGTTGATGATGAGGCTCTGCTGGCGGATCACCGCCACCTGGCGCGACAGAATGGCCGTGGGCACAAAGTTCAGGCTGATTCTCCGCATCTGTTCGCCAAAACCGGGCATTTCCTTGTGCGCCACCGCCAGTGTGGCTTCGGGTGTGACGTCGCGCAGCGCGGGACCGGTGCCGCCGGTGGTGAGCACCAGGGCGCAGCCCGCGTCCACCAGTTCGATCAGTGCGGCACTGATGTCGGCTTGCTCGTCCGGGATCAGGCGCGGCTCGAACTGCAGCGGGTTTTTCAGGGCGCGGCTCAGCCAGTCTTGCAGGGCGGGCAAGCCCTTGTCGACATAAACGCCAGCCGATGCGCGGTCGCTGACCGACACGATACCGATTTTGACGCTCGGGTAGGGATTGGCAGCGGACGTGTTCATGAGGCTTCTTTGGCGGGACTGAATGGGATGGCGTTGTCGTCGTTGGGTGGAATTGCGCCGAGTTGCTCGCGCACCAGCTGAAAAATTTCACGGTAGGCACGGCCATGGCGCGGCAGGGCACCGGGTTTGGATGGCGTGGCGTCCTTGCGCGCCTGGCGAATCAGGGCGCGCAGTTCCTGGCTGTCACAGCCGGGGTTGTTGGTGATCCACTGGGCGGCGGCATCGTCGTCGGCAATCAGGCGGTCACGCCAGATTTCGGCCTGGTGCAGCACCAGGTTGTCGGCGGCCGAACCGGTGGCTTCTTCGCTGAGCGTTTTCTTGACCGCCTCCAATACTTCGGGCTCGAGCTTGCGCATGAGCTTGCCGATGAATTGCATCTGGCGGCGTTTTCCTTCGAAATTGGTGATGCGTTTGGCGTCGGCAATGGCATCCTTGAACTTCTCGGACAGGTCCAGCCGCGCCAACAGATCCGCGCGCAGGTCGAGCAGGTCGGCGCCCAGCTTTTGCAGCTCGGTGCTTTCGCGTTTGAGATCGGTGCGGCTTTGGTCGTCCGTGCCTTTGAGCTCGGCTTTGAGCTCAATGTCGCGTTCGCTGCCCTCGGCGACGAACTCACCACGTACGAAATAGCCTTTTTTGAGTTTTCTTGACATAGACAAGTATCATAGCCGCGCTATGAACACTTCCAACACGCCCAAACGCGCCACCCAGCCAAGCCGTGCCGCTACTTCCGCTTCCGCCAAAACCGCTGATCGCCCGGCTGACGGCTTCAGTTACAGCCGCTCTTTTTTTGAAGGCCTGGTCGATTCGGCGCTGGCCCATGCCAAAAAACTCGGCGCCACCGATGCCGCGGCACATGCCTCGGAAGGCTGCGGCCTGAGCGTGTCAGTGCGCAAAGGCGAGCTGGAAAACGTGGAACGCAACCGCGACAAATCCCTTGGTATCACCGTGCACCTGGGCCAGCGCCGCGGCAACGCCAGTACCTCCGACTTTTCCCAGGCGGCCATCCAGCAAACGGTGCAGGCCGCTTTTGACATTGCCCGTTTCACTGCCGAAGACCCGTTCGCCGCCTTGCCCGATGAAGCCGATATTGCCCGGCCCGAAGAACAGCGCACCGACCTGGAGTTGTTTTTTCCCTGGACCCTCACCAGCGAACAGGCGGCGCACATTGCACTGCAGGCTGAAGCGGCTGCCTTTGCCGTGGACAAGCGCATCAGCAACAGCGAGGGCGCGGGCGTTTCGGCCCAGCAGTCGCATTTCTTCAGCGCAAACACCCACGGTTTTCGTGGCGGTTACGCCAGCTCGCGCCATTCGCTGTCGGTGTCGCCAATCGCCGGCAAGGGCGAGGACATGCAGCGCGACGCCTGGTACAGCTCGCAGCGCGATGCTGCCGAGCTGGCCAGTCCGGAAGCGGTGGGGCGTTACGCCGCCGAGCGCGCCTTGAGCCGACTGCGCGCCCGCAAGATTGCCACCACCGAATGCCCGGTGCTGTTCGAGTCACCGTTGGCGGCCGGCCTGCTGGGCAGTTTTGTGCAGGCGGTCAGCGGTGGCGCCCTGTACCGCAAGAGCAGCTTTTTGCTTGACAGCCTGGGCAAACCGGTTTTTCCCAAGCACATCGACATTCTGGAAGACCCGTTCGTCAAGCGCGGCAAGGGCAGCTCGCCGTTTGACGACGAAGGCGTGCGCGTGCAGGCGCGCAGCGTGGTCGAGGCAGGCAAGGTGCAGGGCTATTTTCTGGGTAGCTACTCGGCGCGCAAACTCGGCATGAAGACCACCGGCAACGCCGGCGGCTCGCACAACCTGACGCTCACCTCGCGCCTGACCCGCGCCGGCGACGACCTGGACGCCATGTTGCAGCGCCTGGGCACCGGCCTGTTTGTGACCGAACTGATGGGCAGTGGCGTCAACTACGTGACCGGCGACTATTCACGCGGGGCCAGCGGCTTCTGGGTGGAAAACGGCCGCATTGCCTTTCCCGTCCATGAGATCACCATTGCCGGCAACATGAAAGCCATGCTCAAGGGCATCGTGGCGGTGGGTGCTGACGCCTACAACTACGGCGCCAAAACCGTGGGGTCGATTCTTGTCAACAAGATGAAGGTGGCTGGGAGTTAATGCCCCAGGATTTTTGACAAAAAGTCCTTGCTGCGTTCGCTTTGCGGGTTATTGAAAAAGTCGTGCGGGTTGTTCTGCTCGACGATCTGGCCCTGGTCCATGAAGATCACGCGGTCGGCCACGGCCTTGGCAAAGCCCATTTCGTGGGTCACGCAGAGCATGGTGATGCCTTCATCGGCCATGGCAATCATTACGTCAAGCACTTCCTTGATCATCTCGGGATCGAGCGCGCTGGTGGGTTCGTCAAATAGCATGATCTTGGGCTTGAGACACAGCGCGCGCGCAATGGCCACGCGCTGTTGCTGACCGCCCGAGAGTTGTAACGGGTATTTATGGGCCTGTTCGGCAATGCGCACCCGATTGAGCTGCGCCATGGCCTTTTCTTCGGCATCCTTCTTGGGCATCTTGCCGACCCACATGGGTGACAGCGTCAGGTTTTCCAGCACCGTGAGGTGCGGGAACAGGTTGAACTGCTGGAACACCATACCGACTTCCTTGCGCACCGCGTCGATGGCCTTGACGTCGTCGGTAAGCTCGATGCCGTCGACCGTCAGGTGGCCCTGCTGGTGTTCTTCAAGCCGGTTGATGCAGCGGATCAGGGTGGACTTGCCCGAGCCCGACGGCCCGCAGATGACGATGCGCTCGCCCTTGGCGACCGAGAGGTCGATGTCGCGCAGCACATGGAAGTTGTTGCCATACCATTTGTTGACTTTGTCGAAGGTGATGATGGGAGATGGGGATTTGGTGTCGCTCATGATGGTGTTTGGTTAAGTTTTTAATCAGTTGAGGACAGAGCAAATTCGCTGCGCAAATCTTGGTCTGTCCCGCAAGTTATCTCAACTTGCTCTTGTTGACCTGCTTCTCAACCCAATGGCTGTAGCGCGACATGGAGAAGCAGAAAACAAAATAGATCAGGGCAATAAAGACGTAGCCTTCAATCGAGAAAGGTCGCCAGTTGGAATCCGAATTGAGCGCCAGGCTCATGGCACCAGTCAGCTCGTACAGGCTCACGATGGTGACCAGTGAGGTGTCCTTGAAGGTCGAGATAAAGTTGTTCATGATGCCTGGCACCACCATGGCCAGGGCTTGTGGCAGCACGATCTTGCGCTGGGTTTGCCAGTACGACAGGCCCAGCGTGGCGGCGGCTTCGACCTGGCCCTTGGGCACGGCCTGCAGCCCGCCGCGAATCACCTCGGCCGAATAGGCCGCGGCAAACAGCGTGATGCCCGCCAGCACCCGCACCAGCACGTCGATGGTGACGCCCGGCGGCATGAACAGCGGGAACATGAACGAGGCCATGAACAGCACCGAGATCAGCGGCACGCCGCGAATCAGCTCGACATAAATGGTGCAAAAACTGCGAATGGCGGGCAGGTTGGAGCGCCTACCCAGCGCAATTAGCAGCGCCAGCGGGAATGACATCACCAGCGACAGGGAAGCCAGCAAAATGGTCAGTGGCAGGCCACCCCAGCGGTCGGTCTCGACCTTGGTCAAGCCCAATGTGTTGCCATACATGAGCGCAAAAAATGCCGCCAGTACCACCAACCACAACAGCGGTAGCCAGGCGCGCCAGAACATGCGCATGCAGCTCGCCACCAGCAAACTGGTAAGCAGCAGGGTTGCAATGAGCGGTCGCCATTGTTCTTCAAACGGGTAGCGGCCAAAAAGGATGATGCGGTATTTTTCGGTGATCACACCCCAGCAGGCGCCCACGCCATCGACACGGCAGGCGTCATAGTCAGCCACCCAGACCGCCTTGAAAATGGCCCAATTCAGAACTTGCGGGACCAGCCAGAGCAGCACCGCACCAATGAGCAAGGTGGCCAGCGTCGTCTTCCAGTCGCCCAGCAAGTTGGCCTTGACCCAGGCCACCGGGCCTTCGGTGTTGACAGGGGCGGGGCGCGCTGCGATGGGTTGAAAAGTTGTGGTGTTCATGGTGTCTTCCTTTCAACGTTCCTTGATGGCGGCGCGGCTGTTGTACCAGTTCATCAACAGGGATGTGCCCAGCGATGTGATCAGGTACACCAACATCACGATGGCAATGCATTCCACTGCACGGCCGGTCTGGTTGAGTGCGGTGTTGGCAATCGACACCACATCGGGGTAGCCAATGGCCACTGCCAGTGACGAATTTTTAGTTAGGTTCAAATATTGGTTGGTCAGAGGCGGAATGATCACGCGCAGGGCTTGCGGCAGCATCACCAAGCGCATTTCCTGCTTGCGGTTCAGGCCAAGGGCCGAGGCAGCCTCGCCCTGGCCACGCGCCACTGATGAAATGCCGCCGCGCACCACCTCGGCAATGAAGGCTGCGGTGTAAAGCGTTAGTCCCATTAACACGGCCAGGAATTCCGGCGTCAACGCACCGCCGTTTTCAATAGAAAAGTCACCCTTGAACGGCCGGTTGAACTCGGTGGGTGCACCTCCCAGGGCCCAACCCGCCACGCTGGCCAGCAGCACAATCAACAGTGGCAGCAGCACCATGCTGCGGGCTTGGCCGGTGGCTTCAAATTGCCGGATCGCCCAGCGCCGGTAGGCCCAACCCAGCAACAAGCCGGGCAGCAGCCCATAAGCCGCCCAAAGTTGGCCGGTGCCCCACACCGGAATGGGGTAGTTCAGGCCACCCTTGCTCAAAAAGAAAGGGCCGACGATCCAGGCGTCAGTTGCAGCGGGCAGCACCTCGGTCAGGATCACGTACCACATGAGCAGTTGTAGCAGCACTGGGATGTTTCGGAAAAATTCCACATAGGACAGGCACAAGCCGCGCACCAGGGCGTTGCGCGAGAAGCGGCCCACGCCCAGCAGAGTGCCGAGGATGGTCGCCAGGATGATGCCGAGCACGGCCACGCGCAGCGTGTTGGTGACCCCGACCAGAAAGGCGCGCCAGTAGGGTTCGCCCGAGTCAAAGGGGTACAGGCTTTCGCCAATGTCAAAGCCGGCCGCCTGGTTCAGAAAGTCAAAACCACTTTGGATCCCGCGCACTCGCATGTTTTCCAGCGTGTTGTGCGCCAGAAACCAGGCCACACCCGCGATGGCCGTGATGGCGATCAGCTGGTAGATCAGGCCCCGAAAGGCTTGGCTGCGCCAGGTCCAGTTATTTTTTTTGGGAGGAGTTTGTGGTGTCATGGTGCTTGGCATCCATCAAAAAAAGCGCCGCGAGATTCGCTTGGGGCGATATCAAGCGGCGCTTGTCGGGCTAGCAGGGTGGGTTTAACGGACCGGGTAGGCGTACATCAGGCCGCCCTTGTTCCACTGGTTGTTGACACCCCGGGGCAAACCCAGGGCTGACTTAGGACCCACATTGCGCTCGAAAATTTCACCGTAGTTGCCAGTCGCCTTGACGGCGTTGGCCATCCAGTCTTTGCTCAGTCCGAGCAACTTGCCGGTGTCTTCCGAGACCCCCAAGATACGGGTGACCACGGGGTCCTTGCTGGCGGTTTTCAGGCTGTCCACATTGGCCTGGGTGATGCCGTACTCTTCGGCTTCGAGCAGACCGTAGATCGTCCATTTGACAATGGCAAACCATTCGTCGTCACCGCGGCGCACTACGGGCCCGAGGGGCTCTTTGGAAATCAGCTCCGGCAGGATGATGTGGTCAGCCGGCACCTTGGCCACCTTGTTGCGGGTCGAGGCCAGGCCGGAGGCGTCGGTGGTGTAGGCAATGCAGCGGCCGGTGAAATAGGCGTTTTCCGCCGCTTCGAGCTTTTCAAACACCACCGGTTTGATGTTCAAACCATTGGCCTTGGAATAGTCGGTCATGTTTTTTTCGGTGGTGGTGCCAGACTGCACACACACCGTTTGGCCCTTGAGCTGCTTGGCGCTCTTGATCTTGCTCTTGACCGGGACCATGAAGCCCTGGCCGTCGTAATAGGTGGTGACCGTGGAATGCAGACCCAGTGAAGCGTCGCGGGTCAGGGTAAAGGTGGTGTTGCGCGACAGCACGTCGATTTCGCCAGACTGCAAGGCGGTAAAGCGTTGTTGCGCGTTCAGCGGTACATATTTGACTTTCTCGGGGTCGCCCAAGGTGGCAGCGGCGATGGCGCGACAAATATCGATGTCCAGCCCCGTCCACTTGCCGTTGGAGTCAGCGGCGCCGAAACCAGCCAGGCCGGTGTTCACACCGCAGACCACTTGGCCGCGGGCCTTGATGCCGTCCAGCGTTTTGCCAGCATAAGCCGGAACTGCCGCCAGCGTGCCCAGTACGGCTGCGACGACAGCCACATTTTTAAGATTGCGCATTTCCATGTGTGATGACTCCAGTTAAAAAATAAAAACCTCATGATGTTGATCAAACCTGAGAGTCAATCAACAAGTTTTGCACTGTAGCAGTGCAGTAATTGCCGTGATATCCGGGTTTACGCTTGAGATTTATGCATTAAATGCATGGCCCCATACGTCCAGTCCCGTCACGAGCAACGTTGAAAAAGCCAAGCAGATAACATGCCATGGAAGGCTCGGGGTGTCAAAATCCATGTTGTCGAATCGACCCGCAGGATCCGGATGGCAAACTCAAAAACAGATGAACTTGGCAAACCGCTGACAGGCTGGCGCTTGCAGCTGTACACTATCATTTTCGAAGCGGATACTCGCGCCGGTCGCCGTTTTGACCAGTTGCTGATTGCGGTCATTCTGGCCAGTGTGGCGGTGGTGGTGGCCGACAGCGTGAATCACATCCATGATCGCTTTCATGAATGGTTGACGCCAGCGGAGTGGTTTTTCACCTTGGTGTTCACGATTGAATATGCCGCGCGCCTCATTTGTGTGCGTCACCCCTGGCGCTACGCCCTGAGCTTTTATGGTGTGGTGGACCTGCTGGCGGTGTTGCCCACCTACCTGGCGCTGCTGGTGCCCGAGGTGGGTGTGCTGATCGACGTGCGTGTGCTGCGGCTGCTCAGGGTGTTCCGGGTCTTCAAGCTGACGGCCTACGTGTCGGAATACCAGGCGCTTGGCCAGGCCTTGCGCGCCAGCCGGCGCAAGATCATGGTGTTTCTGACGGCGGTGTTGATGATCGTGCTGGTGGTGGGGACCTTGATGTATG
>JBASJO010000023.1:0-5654 GCA_049655365.1 Rhodoferax sp.
GGCCTGCATCACATCCAGCAGGGCGTCCACGGCACGCCGGGCATCCGGGCCACGCGCGGCCACGCGCAGGCTGTCGCCGCGCGTCACACCCAGCGCCAGCAAACCGGTCAGCGCCTTGGCGTCGGCAAATTCGAGTGTTTTGTAAACGCGGACGTCACAGGCAAAGCGTTTGGCAGTGTCAACCCAGCGTGTGGCCGGGCGGGCGTGCAGCCCGTTGGGATAGTCCAGCGTCCAGTCGGACTGGGCATCGCTCGGCCATGCCGGGACTTCGGTGGTGGGGGAAGTCACCGGGACGGGTTCGTCCGCAAGGGTGCTGACGATCAGTTGCGGGTCATCTGTTTGCACCAGGCTGTCAATGCTCCGGGGCCGTTGCATCAGGCGGGTGAGGCGACGCAACAACACAATGTGCTCTTCCGACTTGGCCGCAATGGCCACCACCAGCTGTGCCCGATCACCGTTCTTCCACGCCACCCCGTCACGAAACTGCACCACAGCGACACCGGTGTGGTGAATGTGGTGGCGGTCTTCGACCATGCCGTGCGGAATCGCCACCCCGGAACCCAGAAAAGTGTTGGCCACGGCTTCGCGCCGCAGCATGCTGTCCACATAGCCGGGCGCAATGTAGCCCGCGTCCACCAGCAGCTGCCCGGCGAGCCGCACCGCTTCGGTTTTGTTGCTGGCCTGGGCGTTCAGTTTTACGCAGGCGGTCGTCATGGTTTCCATCCGTGTCTCCTTGCTGGTGAATGACGTTATCGGGACATCAGGGGTGATGTATGTAATCGTTTACATTTATAATTGTCAGACAATTTCAAACGAAATACCAGTGTTTCTAGCGGGAAAACCCCTAGGGTTTACCCTTAAACAGACCTTAAATCAGGATTTTTTTTGATGTATCCGATAAATTGATACAAAATATTGGAATCGATTACATTGTAATTTTGGAGACTTGATGGTCAAAATCGTGGATGTGGCGAAACAGGCAGGGGTATCGACGGCCTCGGTCTCGCGGGTGATTTCGGGGGCTTCCGGTGTCAGTGAAGAGACGCGCCGGCGCGTCAATGCGGCGGTCGAGTCACTGGGCTACCGGCCTGATCTGGCGGCGCGGCGGTTGCGCTCAGGCCGAACCGACACGCTGGGCTTGATCGTGTCCGACATCCGTAACCCCTTCTTCACAGAGATCAGCCGCGCGGTGGAGGACGTGGCCTACCAGAATGGTATGCGGGTGTTTCTGTGCAACGCCGACGAAGATCCGGACAAGGAGGCGTTTTACCTGGCGATGATGCGCGATGAAAACGTGAGCGGTGTCATCCTGTCGCCCACGCTGTCCCTGCTCAAGGACCTGCGCCCACAGGACTATCCGTTTCCGATGGTGCTGGTGGATCGATGGGAGCGCGAGGTGGAGGCAGACGCGGTGGTGCTTGACAACTTTGACGCCGCTTGCCGCCTGACCGGGCATCTGATCACCCAAGGCTACCGGCGCATCGTCTTCTTGTACGGCTCGGTGGGCTCGACCGGGCCGCAACGACACCAGGGTTACCTGGCTGCCATGTCTGCTGCCGGATTGGCGCCAGAGGCCGAGCCGATCTTGCCCCGCAGCGAGCGCGCACGTGAAGTGGCCGACCGGCTGCTGCAGCGCAGCCCGCTGCCGGACGCCCTGGTTGCCAGCAGCGGCCTGGTGTTGCAAGGCATTGCCGAGGCGATCAAGGCGGCAGGGGTCAAGGTGCCCTTGGACATGGCTGTGGCCGGCTTTGACGACTTGCCCTGGACCAGTCTGGTCACGCCAGACATCACCGTGATTCGCCAGCCGACCAACGAAATCGGTCAAACCGCACTCAGATTGTTATTGGAACGGGTGGCTTCGCCAGAGCGGGCCGTGCGCCGTGTGGTGCTGCGCGGGGAGTTGCTGGTGCGCGGCTCCACCCAGGGAAGGACAAGCTCCTAAGTTGCAGCCTGCCTTACCACAGGGCAGAGTCGCGCATGTCCATGATTTGCCTGCGCCGCCGATGCCGCAGCCACTTCACAATGACCCCCGTGATGGCGATGACGCCGAGCCCAAGACCTGCGAACAAGCCCATTGACAGCAGACTGTTGTCCCCGCCAGATTTCCACAGCATTGCCACTAATGACAATACTGCCAATGCGCCTATTCCGGTAGCGAGTTTCATGCGTGCGTGCTTTCGATGTTTCAGTGCAATCCATCATAAGTCAAAGCAAAAAGGCTGGTGACGCTGACGGGTGCTGACCACTCAAGCCGCGATGCTGTGCGCTTCGTCCTCGGCAAGCGCCAGGGCACTGGGTGCCTTGAAGGCGGCCAGCTTGTCACGAAAGGCAGCCGGCATCGGGGCCGTCTTGCGGGTTTCGTAGTTGAAGAAGACGATGCCCGTCTTGCCACGGGCCACTTCGCGTTGGCTTGACTGTTCGGTCATTGACCAGACCATGTCAAAGCCCTTGCGACCCAGGTCGCTCGCAGCCATGCGCACCACCAGCACTTCACCATGAAATGCCTCTGAGCGGTATTGCAGCGCAGCGTCGGACACCACAATACCTGCGCCTTCAATATCGAGTTCGGTGTAGCCAAGTGACTGGAAGAACCTGACACGCGCCTCGGACACCAGGGTGAGCAGCAGTGCGTTGTCCAGATGACCACCGTAATTCATGTGACTCTGGTAGAGCATGAGCTCAGTGGAGAAAGCGAATTGACTGGGTAGCCGGATTTGGATGCGAGCCATGGATTGAAAACTTTGAAACTAAGCCAATTGATGATTGGACCACGGTGCCCTGGCGCTTGGCTGACAAGGTCCAGAATCAGTCTGGCCACGCGCACCAAGGGGCCTGGTGAAATGCTTGAAAGCCAAGTTCAAGCCAGTGGGCCGTGCTGTCGGCCCACTTAACATCATTTTTTTGCCAGGGCGTCAGTCCTCCAGCAGCGACAGGTCGCGCACCGCACCCTTGTCGGCCGACATCACCAGTTTGGCATAGGCCTTGAGCGCGGCGGAGACCTTGCGCGGGCGGGGCAGGGCGGGCTTCCAGCCCCTGGCATCCTGCTCGATCCGGCGCCGCGCCAGTTCTTCGTCGGACACCAGCACGTTGATGCTGCGGTTGGGGATGTCGATGCGGATGCGGTCGCCCTGGCGCACCAGGCCGATGGCGCCACCGGCTGCCGCTTCGGGCGAGGCATGGCCGATCGACAGGCCGGAGGTGCCACCCGAGAAGCGGCCATCGGTCAGCAAGGCGCAGGCTTTGCCCAGACCCTTGGACTTGATATAGCTCGTGGGGTAGAGCATTTCCTGCATGCCCGGGCCGCCCTTGGGGCCTTCGTAGCGCACGATCACCACGTCGCCGGCCTTGACCTGGTCCGCCAGAATCTGTGCCACCGCTTCGTCCTGCGACTCGGTCACAAAGGCCGAACCCTCGAACACCAGGATCGATTCGTCCACGCCCGCGGTCTTGACCACGCAACCGTCCACCGCGATGTTGCCGCGCAGCACGGCCAGGCCGCCTTCCTGTGAAAAGGCATGGGTGCCCGAGCGGATGCCGCCCTCGGCGCGGTCCAGGTCCAGACTCGGCCAGCGGCTGGCCTGGCTGAACGCGACTTGGGTGGGAATGCCCCCCGGGCCGGCCATGTAGAACTTCTTGACTTCCTCCGATGGCTTGCGCGCGATGTCCCAGGTGTCGAGCGCGTCCTTCATGCTTTTGGCATGGATCGTGGGCACATCGGTGTGTAACTTGCCGGCGCGGTCCAGCTCACCCAGGATGGCCATGATGCCGCCGGCGCGGTGCACGTCTTCGATGTGGTGCTTGTTGGTGTTGGGCGCCACCTTGCACAGCTGCGGCACGTCGCGCGACAGGCGGTCGATGTCCTTGAGTGTGAAATCGATCTCTGCCTCCTGCGCAATGGCCAGAATGTGCAGGATGGTGTTGGTCGAGCCGCCCATGGCGATGTCCAGGGTGATGGCGTTCTCGAAGGCCTTGAAGCCCATCGAGCGCGGCAGCACCGACGCGTCGTCCTGCTCGTAATAACGCTTGCACAACTCCACCACCAGATGGCCGGCGCGTTTGAACAACTGCTCGCGGTCGGCATGCGTGGCCACCACGGTGCCGTTGCCGGGCAAAGACAAGCCCAGCGCTTCGGTCAGGCAGTTCATCGAGTTGGCGGTGAACATGCCCGAGCAGGAACCACAAGTGGGGCAGGCCGAGCGTTCCACTTCGGCCAGATCGGCGTCGCTCACCTTGTCGTCCACCGCCATCACCATGGCATCGACCAGGTCGAGCTTCTTGAACTCCATCACCTGGGTCTGCGGGTTGGCCAGGCGCACCTTGCCGGCCTCCATCGGCCCGCCCGAGACAAACACCACCGGGATGTTCAGGCGCATGGCGGCCATCAGCATGCCGGGGGTGATCTTGTCGCAATTCGAGATGCACACCATGGCGTCGGCGCAATGCGCGTTGACCATGTACTCGACCGAGTCGGCAATGATGTCGCGGCTGGGCAGCGAATACAGCATGCCGTCGTGGCCCATGGCGATGCCATCGTCAACCGCAATGGTGTTGAATTCCTTGGCCACGCCGCCCGCCGCCTCGATCTCGCGTGCCACCAGTTGGCCCAGGTCTTTCAGGTGCACATGGCCGGGGACAAATTGCGTGAACGAATTGACCACGGCGACGATGGGCTTGCTGAAATCATCGTCTTTCATGCCGGTGGCACGCCAGAGCGAGCGGGCGCCAGCCATGTTGCGGCCGGCAGTGGAAGTTTTGGAACGGTAAACAGGCATGGTTTGTCTCTTTCGCCAGGTAGTATCAATGTGAGGTCGGGATGCGGGGCGGCGGTTCGCAGCGCGCGCATGAGCATTATCGTTCGGCGCGATTCTCGGGCATTTTTCCATCAAGCATCCAACACAGGCATCGACCCCAACGACCTGCTCATCTTTGCCAGCGTGGCTGATTCGGGCAGCTTCAGCTGCTGGAGCATGCGCGCCAGGTGGTGTCCGAGGTCGAGGCGGTGACCGCTTTGAGCGAGCGGCGTCAGGCCACACCCAGCGGCCGCCTGCAGGTCTCCATGCCCAGTGACTTCGCCAACTCGCTGCTGGCCGACACGCTGGCGGCCTTCATCGCGCTGTACCCGTAGATAAAGCTCGAGCTGGACTTGTCACCGCGCCGGGTCGACCTGTTGGGCGAGGGTTTTGATGTGGTGTTGCGCATGGGCAAGTTGCCCAATGTGCGCCGCGGTGCCTTGCGACGGGTGCTGCCCGGCTGGAGCCAGCCCAGCCACACCGCCTGGGCGGTGTTTCCGGAGCGCAAGCTGATGCCGGTCAAAACCCGAGTCTTCATTGACATGCTGCAGACCGCGCTGGCCCAAGTGCCGGCGTGACACCGCCCACCCCCGGGCCTCAGCCTGCGGCGGTTTCGGCTTTTTTCAGAATGCTGTAGAGCGAGTCCTTGAGCAGGAGCTTCTCTTTTTTGAGATGCTCAATTTCCTCATGGGTGCTGGGTTCGATGTGCGCCTCCATGTGCCTGATTTTCTGGTCGAGCGCATTGTGCTTCTCGAACAGGCGCACAAAGTTCAGGTCGGAAATTTTCAGTTGAGTGATCAGCTCGCGGTATTCAGGGAACATGGGTACTCCTTGCAAATGACCGTAGCCGGATAAGCGTGACGG
>JBASJO010000024.1:0-6359 GCA_049655365.1 Rhodoferax sp.
GGCTTGCCCAGCGCCGGGCGTGACCCCAAGGGGCTGATGCGCGAGGCCGAGGCCTGGATCGAGGCCGAGATGCGCCGCATCGACCCTGAGGCCTATCCATCGGTCTAGGCGACGCGCAACCCATGCACCCGCTGCTGCGCTTCACGCTCGATTTGTTCGAGCCCGTCCCGTCCCCGCTGCCTGAAACGAAAGCGCCAAAGATCCGGCCCAGAGTCAAATCCACCCAGTTGGCCGTTCCGCCCGCGATGTCAGTGGGGCAGGCCGTGCATTTTCGTCACCCTCACGCCAGCCGTGAAGTGCGCCTGGGCCATGCCTTGGTGGCCTATGAATTCAAGCGCGGCCAGCGACGCAGCATCGGTTTCAGTGTCGGGCCGCACGGGCTGGCGGTGCGCGCACCCAAATGGGTGCCTTTGGTTGAGGTGGACGCCGCGCTGCAGGAAAAATCGGCCTGGATCCTGCGCAAGCTGCAGGAAGTGCGTGAGCGCCACGCGCGCCTGGCCGAGCACACCATCGACTGGCGTGACGGGGCCGGTTTGCCATTTCTGGGGCAGAACCTGGTGCTCAAGCTGGATCCGGAGCACGCCTGTGCCAACGCCGAACTGATGACATCCGCACCGGGCGACCCGTCCAGGGTCTTGCGCCTGAGCCTGCCGCACCATGCCAGCCCCGACCAGATTCGCGATGTCGTGCAAGCCTGGCTGATGCGCCAGGCTAGGTGCGTGTTCCAGCAGCGGCTGGACCACTTTGCACCGCTGCTTGGCGTGCAGTGGAAAAAGCTGGCCCTCAGCAATGCCGGCACCCGCTGGGGCAGTGCCAAGTCGGACGGCTCGATCCGATTGAACTGGCGGCTGGTTCATTTCAATATGTCGGTGCTCGACTACGTGGTGGCACACGAGCTGAGCCACCTGCGCGAGATGAACCACAGCCCGCGCTTCTGGGACACGGTGCAGTCGGTGCTGCCCAACTATGCGGCGCTGCGCCAGCAACTCAAGAGCGAAGCCGCGCCACGCTGGTCCTGACACCGGCGGATTTGCTTCATAATTGACGTTTACGTTCACGTCAATTTAACCCAGCCCACCCAAATGGCACACACCTACAGCATCAGCGACCTGGCCAAGGAATTCGACCTGACCACCCGGGCCATGCGGTTTTACGAGGACATGGGGCTGTTGCAGCCCGAGCGTACCGGCCCGGCCGGGCGCAGCCGGGTCTACAGCAGCCGCGACCGCACGCGGCTCAAGCTCACCCTGCGTGCCAAGCGCCTGGGCTTCAGCCTGGTCGAGGCCAAAGAGATCATCGACATGTACGACAGCCCGCGCGATACCGCGGTGCAGCTGGAGAAGTTCTTGCTGGTGCTGGCCCAGCACCAGCAGCAGCTCGAAGCCCAGATGACCGACCTGCAAGCCAATCTGGACGAACTCAAGGTGCACCAGCGCGAGGCCCGGGCCTTGCTTGTCAAAACCCAAGCCGGGAAAGCCAAGGCATGACCCAGCATGTCACACCCTTGCAGCGGGTGCAAACCAGTTTCGAGCGCCAGGGCCTGATGCGCCATTGGGGCGCGCAGATCGAGCGGGCTGAGCCCAGCCTGTGCGTCCTGAGTTTGCCGTATTCGGACAAGGTCACGCAACAGCAGGACGGCTTTCATGGCGGCGCCATGGGCGCGCTGGCGGATATTGCGGCGGGCTACGCCGGGCTGACCCAGGCCCCGGCGGGCTTGGAGGTGGTCACGGTGGAATACAAGATCAATTTTCTGGCGGCCTGTCAGGGTGGCAAGTTGCTGGCCACCGGCCGCGTCATCAAGGCCGGCAAGCGCGTGATCGTGACCAGCGCCGAGGTGCTGCACGTGGCCGACGATGGTCGCGAGACGGTCTGTGCGGTTTTGCAGCAAACCCTGATGGCCGTGCCCAAAACCTACTGAATTTCCAGACTCACCCAACAGAACAACGCAGGAGAAAACCCCATGAACAACTTGCCCGGACTCAACTTTCAACTCGGTGAAGACATCGACGCGCTGCGCGACGCGGTGCGCGACTTTGCTCAAGGCCAGATCGCGCCGCGTGCCGCCGAGATCGACCGCACAGACCAGTTCCCGATGGACCTGTGGCAAAAAATGGGCAGCCTGGGTGTGCTCGGCATTACCGTGGGCGAAGAGTATGGCGGCGCCAACATGGGCTACCTGGCGCACATGATCGCGATGGAGGAAATCAGCCGCGCCAGCGCCAGCGTGGGCCTGAGTTATGGCGCGCACAGCAACCTGTGCGTGAACCAGATCAGGCGCAACGGCACGCCGGAGCAGCGCGCCAAGTACCTGCCCAAGCTGATTTCTGGCGAACACGTCGGGGCACTCGCCATGAGCGAACCGGGTGCCGGCAGCGACGTGTTGTCGATGAAGCTCAAGGCCGAGGACAAAGGCGGCTACTACCTGCTCAACGGCAACAAAATGTGGATTACCAACGGCCCTGACGCCGACACGCTGGTGGTGTATGCCAAAAGCGAACCCGAACTGGGCGCGCGCGGCGTCACCGCGTTCCTGATTGAAAAAGGCATGCCGGGCTTCAGCATTGCGCAAAAGCTCGACAAGCTGGGCATGCGCGGAAGTCACACCGGCGAGCTGGTGTTCAACAACGTGGAAGTGCCCGAAGCCAATATTCTGGGAGGCCTGAACATGGGCGCCAAGGTGCTGATGAGCGGGCTGGATTACGAGCGTGCCGTGCTCAGCGGTGGCCCGCTGGGCATCATGCAGTCGGTCATGGACAACGTGATTCCCTACATTCATGACCGCAAGCAGTTCGGCCAGAGCATCGGTGAATTTCAGTTGATCCAGGGCAAGGTGGCCGACATGTACACCGTGCTGCAGGCAGCCCGCAGCTTCGCCTACACCGTGGCCAAGAATCTGGACTTGTTGGGCACCGACCATGTGCGCCAGGTGCGCAAGGACTGCGCGTCGGTCATTTTGTGGACGGCCGAAAAAGCCACCTGGATGGCGGGTGAGGGCGTGCAGATTTTTGGTGGTAATGGCTACATCAATGAGTACCCGCTGGGCCGCCTGTGGCGCGACGCCAAGTTGTACGAAATTGGCGCCGGCACCTCGGAGATTCGGCGCATGCTGATTGGGCGTGAACTGTTTTCCGAAACCTGCTAGGGCAATAGCACTGACGCTAACATTGCAGTATGAAAAATCTACAACACCTGCTAGACAACAACCGCCAATGGGCTGCCCGCATGGAAGCGCAGCGGCCGGGCTTTTTCAGCCAATTGGCGCAACAACAAACGCCCAAATACCTCTGGATCGGTTGTGCCGACAGCCGCGTGCCGGCCAATGAAATCACCGGGCTCGACCCCGGCGAGGTGTTCGTGCACCGCAATATCGCCAACGTCGTGGTGCACTCGGACCTGAACGCGCTCTCTGTCATCCAGTTTGCCGTGGATCATCTCAAGGTGGAGCACATCATGGTGGTGGGACACTACGGCTGCGGCGGCGTGCTGGCCGCACTGCGCGGCACCCGCGTCGGGCTGGCCGACAACTGGTTGCGCCATGTGCACGACGTCAAGCTGCGCCATCGCCGGCGCCTGGATCACCTGAGCGTGGCCGAGCAGGATGACACGCTGTGCGAAATGAATGTGATCGAGCAGGTGGGCAACGTGGCCCTGAGCAATGTGTTGCAGGACGCTTGGGCGCGCGGCCAAAAGGTGGCGGTGCACGGCTGGTGTTACGGCCTCAAGGACGGACTGGTGAAAGATTTGGCGGTCAGCATGCAGGGTTCGAACGAAGTGGTCAACGTCTTCCGAGAAGCCTTCCGCCGTTATCCAAGACCTTCGCTAAAAAAATAAAATCATGTTTCCCACCCGTCTGGATTCCACGGTCGCCTACGACATCGCGAAGGCCATGATGGATGGGTTTAACCGCCACTACCGGCTGTTCCGGACCGAGTCGGCGCGCGCCAAACACCGTTTCGAGACGGCGGACTGGCATGGCCAGCAACGGGCACAACGTGAGCGCATCGAGTTTTATGACTTGCGCGTGCGTGAGTGCTCAATGCGGCTGGAGCGCGAGTTCAAGGCAGGCGAACAGCCCATGGCGATCTGGCACCAGGTCAAACTGCATTACATCGGACTGCTGGTAGATCACCACCAGCCGGAGTTGGCCGAGACTTTTTTCAATTCGGTCACCACCAAAATCCTGCACCGCAGTTATTTCCAGAACGATTTCATTTTCATTCGCCCGGCGGTCAGCACCGAGTACATTGAAAACGCCGAGTCCGAGTCGCGCCCCACCTACCGTGCCTATTACCCGAGCGCCGGCAACATGCAGGCGGTGCTGTTGCACATGGTCGCAGACTTCGATTTGCGGCGTGACTTTGAGGATCTGCCGCGTGACGTGGGACGGGTGGCCGAGGTGATGACCCGTCTGTTGGGAGATGCCACCTTACGTGCCAATTTTCAGATCCAGGTGCTCACCGGCCTGTTCTTCCGCAACAAGGGCGCCTACATCGTCGGCCGGCTGATCAACGGCTTCAATGAGTTTGCCTTTGCCCTGCCGATCCTGTACCTCAAGGGCGAAGAAAAACTTGCCATTGACGCGGTGCTGTACGGCGAGGACGACCTGCATATGCTGTTCAGTTTTGCGCGCGCCTATTTCATGGTGGACATGGAAATTCCAAGTGCCTATGTGCAGTTCTTACGCAGCATGATGCCGCGCAAGCCGCGTAATGAACTTTACAACGCCCTGGGCCTGGCCAAGCAGGGCAAGACCCTTTTTTACCGCGATTTTTTGTACCACCTGCGCCACTCCACCGACCAGTTCCGCATTGCGCCCGGCATCAAGGGCATGGTCATGCTGGTGTTCGATCTGCCCAGTTTTCCCTACGTGTTCAAGGTCATCAAGGACTTTTATCCGCCGCCCAAGGAAACCAGCCGCGAGCAGATCAAGGGCAAGTACCTGCTGGTCAAACAGCATGACCGCGTGGGTCGCATGGCCGACACGCTGGAGTACAGCGAAGTGGCGTTCCCGCGCAAGCGTTTCACCGACGAGCTGATTGCCGAGATCGAGAAATTTGCCCCGAGCCAGCTGGAGATCAGCGACCGCGATGGCGATGGCCAGATCGAGGTGATCCTGAAGCATGTCTACATCGAGCGGCGCATGATCCCGCTCAACATCTACCTGCAGGAAGCTTTTGATGCGGGTGGTGCCGACCCCGCCAACACCAGCGCGCAAGCGCAACGCGCCCACGCGCAGCTGGAGCGTGGCGTGATCGAGTACGGCAATGCCATCAAGGACCTGGTCGCCGCCAACATCTTTCCGGGTGACATGTTGTACAAGAACTTTGGCATCACGAGAACGGGCAAGGTGGTGTTCTACGACTACGACGAGATCGAGTACATCACTGACTGCGTGTTTCGCCGGGTGCCCCAGCCCCGCAACGAAGAAGACGAATGGTCAGGCGAGGTCTGGTACACGGTGGGGCCGAAAGACGTGTTTCCGGAAACCTTTGGCCCGTTCCTGCTGGGCAACCCGGCGGTGAAAGCGGTGTTCATGCAGCACCATGCCGACCTGCTGGACGTGGCCTTCTGGCAAAGCCACAAGGAGCGGATTCAGGCGGGTTACGTCTATGACGTGTTCCCGTACGACCAGGACAAGCGGTTCCAACCCGAGCGCGCCGAAACACAGGTTCGGGAATCCATTTGATTTTTTCAAGGAGTTTGACATGACGGAGCAAATAGTGATCGTGGGCGCAGCCCGCACCCCCATGGGTTCTTTTCAGGGGGACTTTTCCTCCCTGGCGGCGCACGATCTGGGTGGCGTGGCCATCCGGGCTGCCGTTGCGCGTGCCGGTGTCGACCCGGAGCTGGTCAACGAGGTGCTGTTTGGCAACTGCCTGATGGCGGGCCAGGGCCAGGCGCCGGCGCGCCAGGCGGCACTCAAAGGTGGCTTGCCCTTGAGTGCGGGCGCGGTCACGCTGTCCAAAATGTGCGGCTCGGCCATGCGCGCGGCCATGTTCGCCAACGACATGCTGGCCGCTGGCAGTGCCGACGTGCTGGTGGCCGGTGGCATGGAAAGCATGACCAATGCGCCCTATTTGCTGCCCAAGGCGCGCGCTGGATACCGCATCGGCCACGACCGCATTTTTGACCACATGATGCTCGACGGCCTGGAAGACGCGTACGAGCCGGGCCGCTCGATGGGCACTTTTGGCGAAGACTGCGCTGCCAAATACGGATTTACCCGCGAACAGCAGGACGCCTTTGCCACCACCAGCGTGCAACGCGCGCAGGCGGCGACCAAATCCGGCGCTTTTGCGGCCGAGATTGCACCCGTCACCGTCAAGACCCGCGCCGGTGAAAGCGTGATTGCCATCGAC
>JBASJO010000025.1:0-12828 GCA_049655365.1 Rhodoferax sp.
GCCTGTTCACGCTGTTCTTGACCTTCGATCTGATCCTGTTTGGCGCTTTCACCCGGCTCACCGATTCGGGCCTGGGTTGTCCGGATTGGCCGGGTTGTTACGGCAGCACCTCGCCACTGGGCGCCCAGCAAGCCATTGCCGTGGAGCAGGCTGCCATGCCCACCGGTCCGGTGACGCAGGCCAAGGCCTGGATCGAAATGCTGCACCGTTACCTGGCCACCGGGGTCGGCGCGCTGATCGTGGCCATGACGCTCATCAGTTGGTCGCAATGGCGCACCAGCGCGCGTGCCGGGGGTAAGCCGCCCCCAGGGGCGCTGTCGCCCTGGTGGGCCACGCTCACCCTGTTCTGGGTCTGCTTGCAGGGGGCGTTTGGCGCCCTGACGGTCACCATGAAGTTGTTTCCCGCCATTGTCACCCTGCACCTGGCGGGTGCCTTGGTGCTGCTGGCCTTGCTGGCGCTGCAGGTGGTGCGCGGCAACCCGACACCGCCAAGTAGGGTGCTGCCGGCTGGCCTGCGTCGCTGGGTGGCGCTGGGTTTTGCCTTGCTGTCGGTACAAATTTTGATGGGTGGCTGGGTCAGCACCAACTATGCGGTACTGGCCTGCAGCGACTTTCCGCAGTGTCATGGCCGCTGGTGGCCCGAGATGAATTTCAGCCAGGGCTTCGAGTTGTGGCGCCATTTGGGTGTGACCGGTACTGGCGAACCCCTCGATTTCTCAGCTCTGACCGCTATCCACTACGTGCATCGATTGATGGCCTACCTGGTGCTGGTCGTGCTCGCGTTGCTGGCCTGGCAACTCAATCGCAGCGAAGCGTGGCGCAACCCTAGTCGCGCGTTGGCAGCGCTGGTGGGCTTGCAACTGGCCACTGGGCTGAGCAATGTGGTGCTGGACTGGCCGCTCCTGGCTGCGCTGCTGCACACGGGGGGCGCCGCCGCGCTGGTGCTGACGCTGACCTGGATTCTGGCCGGTGCGGCGTCATCAGCTCCCCAGCAAGCGGGACGTCTGCCGTGACTACCCTGGCGTCGCCGGTCGCCCTGTCGGCCTTTGCCCAGTATTACGCGCTGACCAAGCCGCGTGTCATCCAGCTGATTGTCTTTTGTGCCTTGATCGGCATGGTGCTGGCGGTGCCCGGCGTGCCGTCCTGGCGCGAGGTGGGGGTGGCCGCCGTTGCCTGTCTGGGCATCTGGCTGGTCGCGGGAGCGGCGGCGGCCTTCAACTGCATCATCGAAAAAAGCATTGATGCCAAGATGAAGCGCACCGCATGGCGGCCCACGGCCAAGGGCGAACTTGGCGATCGGCAAACCCTGCTGTTTTCAGCCACCCTGTGTGCACTGGGTTCCGCGCTGCTCTACTTTGCGGTGAATCCGCTGACGATGTGGTTGACGTTCGCCACCTTCATTGGCTACGCGGTGATCTACACCGTCATTTTGAAGCCGCTGACGCCCCAAAACATTGTGATTGGTGGCGCCTCAGGGGCCATGCCGCCGGTATTGGGCTGGGCCGCCATGGCGGGCAATGTAGGGCCCGAGGCCATCATTCTGTTTCTGATCATTTTCCTCTGGACCCCACCGCATTTTTGGGCGCTGGCCCTGTACCGAGTGGAGGACTACCGCAAGTCCGGCCTGCCGATGCTGCCCGTGACCCATGGCAACGAGTTCACCCAGTTGATGGTGCTGCTCTACACCTTCATCCTGCTGGCGGCGTGTTTGCTGCCCTTTGTCTACGGCATGAGTTCCTGGTTGTACCTGGTGGTCGCCGTGGTGTTGAACGCCGGGTTCATCCTGCATGCCTGGTGGTTATGGCGTGATTATTCTGACCTGCTGGCGCGCAAGACCTTTCGTTTCTCGCTCATCCACCTGAGCCTGTTGTTCGCTGCGCTGCTGATTGATCATTACGTCTAACGGCCAAGGCGATGGTCTGGCCCGGTTTATCATCGACCGCATGAACAAACGAAACGCGATCAAATTAATCACGGCCGGCGCCATGCTGCTGGGCGCGGCAAGTCTTTTTTCCGCCTGCTCGCCCAATGCCCCCCAGTTCACGGCCATCGACATCACCGGTGCCGATTACGCCAAAGGCTTTTCCCTGACCGACCACAATGGGCAGGTGCGAACGCTGCAGGACTTCCAGGGCAAAATTGTCATGATGTTCTTCGGCTACACCCAGTGCCCAGACGTCTGCCCCACCTCCATGCTGGAGATGGCCCGCATCAAGCAGTTGCTGGGCAAGGACGGTGAGCGCGTCCAGGGCTTGTTTGTCAGTGTCGACCCCGAGCGCGACAAGCCGGACATGCTCAAGGAGTACATGGCCGCTTTCGATCCGACGTTTTTGGCCTTGGTGCCCACGCCCGAGCAGCTGACCTTGCTGGCCAAGGATTACAAGGTCTATTACAAAAAAGTGGACGGCCCGACCCCCACCAGCTACACCATGGACCACACAGCGGGCAGTTACGTCTACGACACCCGGGGCAAGCTGCGCTTGTTTACCCGCTACGGCACCAAGCCCGAGTTGACGGCGGCTGACATCAGGCAACTGCTGGTGTCTGCACCCTGAGGCCGGGGCATCCGCGTGATGCCTTGCGCCTTGTGAGTGAACCCTGCGCATTGTCATGTGCCGGCTGGCGGGCCTGGGGTACAGTCAGAACCGTTCATTGCTCGTCACGGGCACTTACTGAAGTTAAAACAGGAGAAAAATATGCAGATCCAGGTCAATACAGACGATCACATTCAAGGTGGAGAAGGTTTGTCGCAATGGGTGCGCGACGAAGCGAACGGTCGCCTGGCCCGTTTCAAGGACTACGTTACCCGTCTGGAAGTTTTTTTGACCGACATTGACGGTGCAAAATCTGGCGTCAACGACAAGCGGTGCCGTCTTGAGGCTCGCCTGGCCGGGCGTCAGCCGGTTACCGTGACGGCCGACGCCGACAAGATGGCGGGCGCCTTCATCGGTGCCGTGGACAAGTTGGCCAGCGCTTTGGACACCGACCTGGGTCGCGCCAAGGACCGTCACGGGCGTGACACGATTCGCGCAGCGGCGCAAGAGTAGTCGTCGCGTTGCCCGTCCACGCCGGGCTGGCTGGCTACTGGTTGCTCACCCCCAATTTTTTGATGATGTCGCCATAAAGCAAGGTGTCCGACTGGATGCGCTTGGCCAGTCCTTCGGGCGATGAGCCTACCACCTGCCACCCTTGGGCAAACAGTTTTTGCCGGACTTCCGGGGAACGCGCAATGTCGCTGACGAGGCTAGCCAGTTTGGCCACCAGAGCCGGTGGCATGGACTTGGGTGCTGCCACGGCGTTCCAGATTTCCAGATTGAAGTTGGCCACCCCCACTTCAGCCATGCTGGGCAATTCAGGCGCCAGGGAACTGCGGCCACTGGACGTCACGCCAATGGCGCGTAACTTGTCGCCCTTGACCTGAGCCAGGGCCAGAGCAGGCGGCAACATGGACAACTGCAATTGCCCGCCGATCATGGCCGTGGCCACCTGGGCATAGCCAGGGTAGGGGACGTGAACGGCTTGGGTGCCGGTTTTACTCTGGAGCAACTCCATGCCAACGTGCCCGATCGTGCCGACACCGGGCGAGCCATAGCTCCAGCGGTCACCGGCTTGTCTGGCCGCTGCCAGAAACGCAGGGGCGTCAGCACCCGGTGCGGTTTTCGGCGCCATCAGCACCAGTGGCGAGACCCCCACCAGACTCACGGGCAGCAAGTCCTTGAGCGGGTCATAGGGCAACTTGGGGTTGAGCAGTTTGGCCGTGGTGAGATTGCCGTTGATCATCAGGCCCAAGGTGTGGTTGTCCGTGGCCTTGGCTACGTAATCGGCTGCAATGTTGCCACCGGCTCCCACCTTGTTTTCCACAATCACCGGTTGACCCAGCGCTTTGGACAAAGGCTCGGCCAGTGTGCGCGCTGTCAGATCCGGCGACGACCCGCCAGGAAAGCCGACGATGATGCGCAAGGTCTTGGCAGGCCAGGGTGCTACTTTCGACGGCGCTTGGGCGGCTGCGCACAGGGGGAGGACGCTGGCGGCGATCGAGATGAGGCTTGGTTTGATCCATGGGCGACGCATGATGACTCCTGTAAAAAAATACCCCTGAAGCCGGGGCCGTCAGGGGTATTGTGGCGCAGCGCCTGGCGCCTGCTGACGTGGGCCAGCGATTCAGGCAAATTCAACCAGCACTTTTTTCATTTTTTTCATGGCGGCGACCTCGATCTGGCGAATACGCTCGGCGCTGACACCATGCACCGCCGCCAGATCATGCAGTGTCATGCCGCCGCTGCTGTCGTCGTTCACCTTCAGCCAGCGTTCTTCCACGATGTGTCGGCTGCGCTCGTCCAGTGTGTCCAGCGCCAGCGCAATGCCGTCACTGGCCAGTAGGTCGCGGTGATGCGCTTCCAGCATGGCCGTGGGCTCGTGTGCCGAATCGGTCAGGTAGGCAATCGGGCCAAAGGCATCTTCGCCATCGTCCGACGGGCTCGGGTCCAGCAAGACGTCGCCGCCCGCCAGACGCGCTTCCATCTCGATCACTTCCTCGCGCTTGACATGGAGTTCGGCGGCCATCGCCTCAATCTGGCTTTCGTTGAGTGTGCTGCGGTGCGTGTCGAGGTCAGCCGCCGCGTCATCACTCTGGTAACGCTGCTTCATGGAGCGCAGATTGAAAAACAGCTTGCGCTGGGCCTTGGTCGTGGCAACCTTGACCATGCGCCAGTTTTTCAGAATGTACTCGTGGATTTCGGCCTTGATCCAGTGCAGGGCATAGCTCACCAGGCGCACGCCCTGGTCCGGATCAAAGCGTTTGACAGCCTTCATCAGGCCCACGTTGCCTTCCTGGATCAGGTCACCATGCGGCAGGCCGTAGCCTAGATACTGGCGCGCAATCGACACCACCAGCCGCAGGTGGGACAACACCAAGCGCCCTGCCGCCTCCACATCGCTGTCCTGGCGCAGTTTGCGTGCGTAGCTTTGTTCTTCTTCCAGGGTCAGCATGGGCATGCGGTTGACGGCCGTAATGTAGGCATCCAGATGGCCCAGCGCCGGTACCACCGACCAGGGATTTGCCAGGGTCAGGGGGTTGCCAGTAACGTCAGTGTAAGTAGACATGCCAGAACTCCTTGTTGCTCAATACCATAATGTTAGCACTCTCTATGAGTGAGTGCCAGCGGGAAAGTTCAACGGTGTCAATGGGCTGATACAGCCCCTTGGTCAGTGCGGCGTGACGGGCAAGGCCAGCTCTTCCGCCAGCGCGTGCAGGCTCAGCAGCTCACGGAAGGCCGCCAGGTCGAAGGGGGCTTGGGTCGCGGCTTTGCGGAAAATGCAGCGGTCCATGAAAAGCTGTGCCTGTTTACCAGGCCACAGGCGCGTCAGGGTGGCCAGGACGTCAGGGTAAGAAGCCAGGTCCTGACCGTCCTGCAGGTCATCGGTCAGATCAGGCAAGTGCACATTGAAGTGCTGCCCGCAGATCTCGCGCAGCTGATTGAATTCGGGAACCTGGTTGGCGTGCTGGTACAAGTCCAGCAGATCCATGCAGATCAAGGGATTGGGGAGCTCGGAGGCGGCAACATGCTGGCTCAGGATCTGGACGGCCCGGTGATCCTGCCCCAGCGAAATAAAAAATTCTGCCTGCTGGCGAAGGTCCTGAACCGACTCCGGGTTGATGGCGATTGGCGCGGTCGCCGGAGCCGGAGCCGGAGCCGGAGGGGGTTCAGGCTGGGTGATCACGAGTGGCTTTGTCACGCCTGCAACAGGTTTGGACGCCGGCGGTGCCGCTTCGGGCTGTAAAAAAGCCGTCAGGTCTTCGTCCGAGGCGTGTTGCCACCATGATTGCGCGGCAACAGTCAACTTTTTCTGGCTATGCCAAAGCCACGCCAGACCCGCCACGGCGGCGAGTAACACGGCGATCAGGGCATAAAGAAGGGTGCTGAACATTTGCCGGGATTGGGCTTGTTCAAGTTGGCTGCGTAGCGCCAGCAGGGCGCTGTCATTCTTGACCGCGAGCTCGCGCATAGACTTCACTTCTTCCTGCAGCGCTGCAATCTGTCGACTTTGCAACAGGGCGTCCTCGGCTGGCACAAAGGGCATGTTGAGCTCCAGGTTGTCCATCCGGTCCGACAGGATTTCCAGAGGATCCAGCTTGAGCACCGATTTGGCTTGCTGCACGACTGCGGGCTTGGGATCGCGCGGGCGCTTGGTGGCAGTGGGTTTGGGCTTCTGGGCTATTTTTTTGCTTTTGCCAACGGACGAAGCCTGTTTTCGGGCTGCCGATCGAACGGGTTTGGCGGCCTGGGCGGGTGCAGCCTGGGGCAACACGACCGCCGCCGGGGCGAGCATGGCGCTGGATGTCCCGGACGCGGCCGGGGTCGCTACGGGTGGCGTGTTGGTTGCCACGTTGGCACTGAAATCCGGCGGCAGATCAGCCAGCAGGACATAGTTGCGCATCTGGCTGGCACCACAAAAAGTGCGCAGCTGGACCCTCACAACCGGTTCATTGACAGGTTCGGCAAGCTGCACCCGCAGCCGGTTCTCTTGAAGCGTGATGCGCGGCGCTCCCTGTTGCGCTTCGCCGTAGTGGACGTCAGCGCGGACGCAGCCTTCAGACAAGACATCTCCTGCACTGGCTTGGACGGGTATGCTCACGTCCAGCGCGCGTCCGATCAGGGCCTCACCCTGCAACTCCCCCAGTGTCATTGCCTGGGCCGCGACGATGGCACCGGACAAAAGGACCAGCCCCCATTTGGCGGTCGCAAGCACACTTTCTTTTGTGACAGTTTTTTTTATGTGTGTTGGGCTCATGGGCGTATCAAAATTTTCGGATGCGGCAAGATGGGGCGTTCGTATTCGTCATAATCAAGCACGGAGATATCTGACAACAAGACCGGTCGCGGCTTGCGATTGTCCGACAGGAGCGCCGCACATTATTCTTTACGCTGAATAATAGCGCTTTTGGTTTCATTTCCGGTTATGTCTTTTGCCAAGGCCACGGATTTATGTGTCAACTTCTGGGAATGAACAGCTACCTGCCGGCCAGCCTGACGCTGAGCTTTACTGGATTTTCGCAGCGTGGCGGTTGCACCGATCACCATGCGGACGGCTGGGGTATTGCTTTTTTCGAGAGTGACTGCGCCACCCCAGGCAAGGGCGTGCGCCATTTTGTTGACAAGGCTAGTGCCGCCACCTCGCCCATCGCCCAGATGCTCAAAAGTTATCCCATTAAAAGTCATAACGTGGTGGCGCATGTGCGCAAGGCCACCGTGGGCCAAGTGGCGCTGGAAAATTGCCACCCGTTTGTGCGCGAGTTGTGGGGCCGCAACTGGGTCTTTGCCCACAATGGCGACCTGAAAGATTACGCGCCCAAGCTGCACGGCAGCTTTCAGCCGGTGGGCACGACAGACAGCGAACTGGCCTTTTGCTGGTTGATGCAGGAGCTGGCCAAATCCCACGCCGACGTGCCATCGGTAGCAGAGCTGAGCTGTACCCTGCGCGAACTGGTTCCGGTGATTGCCCGGCACGGCACCTTCAATTTTTTGCTCAGCAACGGCTTGGCCCTGTGGGCGCATGCCACCACCCGACTGCATTACGTGATGCGTGAGCACCCGTTCCACCAGGTGCGCCTGAAAGACGAGGATGTCAGCGTCAACCTGGCCGAACTCAACAGTCCGCAGGACCGTCAGGTGATCGTCGTGACCGAGCCCCTGACCACCGATGAAAGTTGGATCACCATGCGGGCTGGCGAACTCCACGTGTTTGTTGATGGCATGCTGGCGGACTGCAGCACGACGGGCCGGGGGCTGGCTGCCTTTGACCCAAGCTGAGTCTGCCGCCGTGCTGCAAATCTTTGTCATTACCTTTCCTTTTTTTGCGCTGGTGCTGTGCGGCTATCTGGCCGCGCGCAGGCGCATGCTGCCCCTGGAGGCCATTCCCGGCTTGAACGGCTTTGTGCTGTTTTTTGCCCTGCCGTGCATGTTGTACCGGTTCGGCGCCGACACGCCCATAGGACAACTGCTTGATGTCGGCGTTTTTGTCACCTGGCTGATCTGTGCCTTGATCACGGTGGGATTTATCGTGGCAGTGAGCTTGAATGCCCGCATTGGTTGGAATGATGCGTCCTTTGGCGCCCTGGTGGGTGCGTTTCCCAATTCCGGCTTCATGGGGGTGCCGCTGTTGGTGGCTTTGCTGGGGGCGCAGTCGGCTGGGCCGGTGATCCTGACCATGATGATCGACATGATCGTGGTCACTTCGCTTTGCATTGCGCTGTCGCGCCTGGACGGGGCCGACCAGCATGGTGCTGCCAAGGCATTGAAAAAAGCACTCAAAGGCGTGCTCGCCAACCCGATGCCATGGGCCATTTTGTTGGGCGCGCTGGTGTCGGTGGTCGGTTGGGAGCCTCCCAGGCCGGTGGCGCAGACCATAGGCTTGTTGGCCGACGCGGCCTCGCCGGTGGCGCTTTTTACCATCGGTGCGGTGCTGGCGCGTGCCCAAATGCTCGCCAAAGCGGGTCATGCCACGGCGCCACTGCTGCGTGACTATTTGCCGGTGGCACTCTTCAAGCTGTTTGTGCATCCACTGCTGGTGCTGCTGGTGGGCGCCGGTCTGATCAGTCAAGGCTTGCCGTTGTCGCGTTTTGCCTTGACGGTCATTGTGCTCACTGCGGCCTTGCCAAGCGCCAGCAATGTCTCGCTGCTGGCCGAGCGCTTTGGTGCCGACAACGGGCGCATTGCGCGCATCATTCTGGTGTCAACCGCCGCTGCTTTTCTGACCTTTTCGCTGGCCGTGGCCCTGATGGTCTAAGGGCGCTGTCACGGCGCTTTCGCCAACGCCTGTTGACATTTTGATCCACATCAATACAGGGTTTCCCCAGGGGCGTGTAATCGGCACTGGTCATTTTTTGACTCCCTTCCCCGTCATTTGAAAGAACGCGATGTCTGCCTGGTTTTCTTATACCGTCTTTACAGTGGTGGTGGTTCTCACCAGCACCGCCTTGTTTTTCTTCGCCCTGACCCGCGGCGCATTGCTCGTGCGTGGTGCCATGGGGCAGCTGACACATGATGCCGCCCATGTGTACCCCATCTATTCCAACATGCGGCTGATTCGTCTGGTGGACTGGCAGCCCATCATTTCGGCCATTTTGTTATTTCAGTACAGCCGCCTGGTCTCCATCATTACCCATGGATTGCGTCAGGATGATTTGAAGAACAAAGATATCCTGATCACCTCGTGCGCCTTTGGCAACGTGATTCCCCGTGTGGTCGATGCAGCCGTCAAGTCGGGTGCCCGCAAGGTGCTGATTGCCGACATCATCCAGAATGAACTCGACCATGCACAAACCAAGCTCGGGGCTTACGCTGATCGCACGGTGTACCTGCGGGACAATGCGGTCGCCATGCAACAGCCCGACGCCTCGGTGCAGGCCAACGTGATGTTTTTTCTGCTGCACGAGTTGCCGCATGACCTGAAAATTGAGGCCTTGAACGAAGCCATGCGGGTGTTGGCCCCGGGCGGCAAGTTGTATCTGGGCGAGTTCCACCGTCCCCGCCCCTGGTTGCTGCGCACCTTGAGCTGGACTTATTTCAAGGTCTTCGAGCCCTACGGTCTGGCGCTGTGGGACAGTCATGACCCGGTGCTGCAATTGCAGGCCATGCCCGGTGTCCGTTGCGAGCGCCACACGGCGTTCTTTGGCAACTTCCAGGTCATCGTGGCAACCAAGGCCGGCTGAACTTGTCCGGAGGAATTGCGCGCTCAGATATTGAGCGGATCCACGTCAATCGCCCAGCGGATCACGCCTTTGCAGCTGGGATCTGACCGGGTGCTGTGCAGCACGCCTTGCCAGGCAGTTAAAAATCGCTGCAGAATCGTGCGCGACGGACTCTCCACCAGCATTTGCGCGCGCTCGATGTTGGCAATGCGCGCCATGCTCATCGGCACCGCCGGGTAGAGCATGAGGTGGGCCAGCAGGGCCGCCGTATCGCTTTGGCTGGCGGCGGTCTGGCTGGCCAGGTTGAGGAATCCTTGTGCGGCCTCCTGGCTGCGCGCTTCGGCACGGACCAGCGCCTGGAAGCTGAACGGCGGCATGGCGGCTTGTTGCCGCTCTTTGAGTTGTGAGGCGGCGAACGCGGGGTAGTCGTGTTTCTTGAGGGCCTCGTACAAGGGGTGCGTGGGCTGAAAAGTCTGCAGCCACATTTCGCTTTGGGTGGCCACCGTTTCATCACGCCCGGCCCGCCCGGCAGCTTGCATCAACAGGCTGAAGAGTCGCTCGGGCGCCCTAAAATCGCTGGAAAACAGGGCATTGTCCGGGTTCACGGCGGCCACCAGCGTGATGCGGCGAAAGTCGTGCCCCTTGGCGATCATCTGGGTGCCCACCAACACATCGACCTCGCCCGTGTGCACCTGCGCCAGCTGGGATTCGAGCGTGCCCTTGAGCCGCGTGGTGTCGGCATCGATGCGCATGATGCGCACCGGCTCGCCGTCCGGGCGGCGCACGTCTGCCAGCAATTCGGCCAAGTGCTCCTCCAGTCGTTCGGTGCCACGCCCCAGCGGCGTGATGTCGTGGTTTCCGCAGGCCGGGCAGGTACGCGGCACGCGCTCGCTCAAGCCGCAGTGGTGGCAGCGCAAGGTGCGGTCAATCTTGTGGAAGACCCGGTAGGCGCTGCAATGCGGGCATTCACTTTTCCAGTCGCAGTCGCTGCATTGCAGCACCGGAGCGTAGCCGCGCCGATTCAAAAACACCATGCTTTGCTCACCCCGGGCAACGCGCTGGGCCATGGCGGCCAGCAGGGGGGGCGAGATGATGCAGGACTTGGGCTGGTGGTTCATGTCGACCCGGCGCACCAGCGGCAACTGGCCGCTGCCAATGCGGCTCGGCATCTCCAGCCGCAGGTAGCGCCCGCCCTCGGCGGCGGGGCGGCTGTGGTACCAGCTCTCCAGCGAGGGCGTGGCGGATCCCAGCATGACCTTGGCGCCCTCCAGGCGGCCCCGGTAAATGGCCAGATCACGCGCCGAGTAGCGCGCGCCTTCACCGCTTTTGTAGCTGGGGTCATGTTCTTCGTCCACCACGATCAGGCGCAACTGCGGCATCGATGCAAACACCGCCATGCGGGTGCCCAGCACCACGCGGGCAGCGCCGCTGTGCGCGGCCAGCCAGTTGTTCAGACGTTGCGCCGGGGTCATGCCGCTGTGCATCGAGACCACTGCGTCCTCGCCATACCGGGCGCAAAAACGGGCCTTGAAGCGTGCTTCAAGTTGCGGTGTCAGATTGATCTCGGGCACCATGACCAGCACTTGTGCCTCGCTTGAGGCGGCCAGCAGCGCAGCGGTGCAGTGCATGAAGACTTCGGTTTTGCCGCTGCCGGTGGCGCCAAACAGCAGGAAGGGGCCCGCCTGCTGGTGAAACTGGTCGATGGCCTGCTGCTGCTCTGGCGTCAACCGGACGCTCTGACTGGCTCCGGTTGCCTCGGGTGCCGGCGCCGTGTCGGACGCCTGAGCGGGCCTGGTTTCTGGCTTGGCGGATGCGCTGGCCGCCTTGGCCAGTTTTTTCAGTCGGCGCCCGAGTTGGACGCTGCTCATGTCGCGCAGTTGCGGCGGCAAGGCCGCCAAGGCCACTTCGCCGGCCGTGCGCTGGTAGTAGCCAGCGGCGAAGCTGATCAGGGCCCGCCAATGGGGGCTCAGGGGCGGCAGGGCCTCCAGGGCCGCCGTGATCGGACGCAGTTTGGCAGGGTCCAGCGCGGTGTCGGGTGGGGTGGCCGACTCACCGGGCCAGACCACGCCCAATAGTTCGCGTTGTCCCAGCGGCACCCGCACCAGGGTGCCCGGGGGCAGGGGCGCCGGGCTCCAATAACTCAGCGCGCCCGTCATCTGGCTGTGCGCCGGCGTGTGAACGAGCACCTGAGTCAAGCAGGCGCCAGGGGCGGAGGGAGGTGGCATTTTGTTCAAGTGAACTTGCGGAAAAAGCGTTAAGTGCTTGATTTTGAGAGCTTTTATAAGTCATCCAGATTTTCTGTGGATAACTTTGTTGATAAGGGCTCTGCAACGGCCCCCAGGCCTTGCAAATCAAGGCTTCGCTTAGCTTGCTTAGAAAAAAGGCAAATTTTTAAACCTATATAAATCAATGACTTGCAACTTCACTGGCTTTTAAAGTCAGCCAGCAGAAGGAAAAGTACAGACTCTGGTTTATGCCCATTTTTGTGCATAAGTGACAAATTATTTTGTCGTTCGGGTCTGGTAAAGCAGGTAAAAAAGTGCTAGCAGACGGGTCCGTGCAAATTTTCCTCCGGGTCACCCGGTTCGTTAGCTGGCAAGCCGCATTTGGCGTGAATGCTGGTGGACGGCCTGCACCAGGGCGGCCACATGCGCAGGCTCGGTGTGCTGGCTGATGCCATGGCCCAAATTGAAAATGTGGGTCGGCCCTGTCCCCTCGCCGCGGTGCGGTGTGCCGAAGGCCTGGAGCACCTTGACTGCTTCGGCCTCAATTTGTGCGGGCTGGGCAAACAGCACGTTGGGGTCCAGGTTGCCCTGCAAGGCCTTGCTGGCGCCAACCTGCGCGCGGGCCCTGGCCAGGTTCACGGTCCAGTCGACACCCAGCACATTGCAATCCAACTGCGCCATTTCGTCCAGCCACAGGCCGCCACCCTTGGTAAACACAATGCTGGGAATGCGTGCGCCGTGATATTCCTTGTGCAACTGCGCCAGCACCCGGCGGGTGTAGGCCAGGCTGAATTCCTGGAACGCACCGTCGGCCAGCACCCCGCCCCAACTGTCAAAAATCATCACGGCCTGGGCGCCGGCTTCGATCTGGGTGTTGAGATAAAGCGCCACCGCGTCGGCGTTGATCTGCAG
>JBASJO010000026.1:0-5952 GCA_049655365.1 Rhodoferax sp.
GCAGAGCTGCGTGTGGCGGCAGCGGCATTCGAGTCGCATGAGAGCATGCTGGTGACCAACGCCCGGATGGAAATTTTGCGTGTCAATCCAGCCTTTTCCGTGCTTTTTGGCTACACCTCGGATGAGGTGGTGGGGCAAAACCCGCGCCTGCTCAAGTCGGGTCGCCACGCCGCAGACTTTTACGCTGCGATGTGGGCCGAACTGGTGCAACACCACCGTTGGCAGGGCGAGATATGGGACGTGCGCAAGGATGGCCTCGAGTTTCCCTGCTGGCTGTGCATCACGGCCGTGTGTGATGACAAAGGCGTGGTGACCCACTACGTGGCCACTCACACCGATATCACGCTGCGTAAAGTGGCGGAAGACGAGGTCAAGCGACTGGCTTTTTTCGACCCCCTGACCAACCTTCCGAATCGACGCCTGTTCACCGACCGCCTGCACCAGGCGTTGATCAAGGCCAAGCGCGACCAGGGTCACGCAGCTTTGATTTTTGTCGATCTGGACAAATTCAAACCTGTCAATGATCGCCATGGTCACGCCGCGGGCGACCAGCTTTTGCAGGCGGTGGCGTACCGATTAAACACCTGTGTGCGTGAATCTGACACGGTGGCGCGTGTGGGTGGCGACGAGTTCGTGGTGCTGTTGACCAGCATCAGCCAGTCGCAGGACGCGGTGCAGGTGGCGCAAAAAATACACGCCGCGTTGCGTGTACCCTTTCATTTGCTCATTGGCCAAAGCGTACAGATCTCAAGCAGCAGCGGAGTCGCCTTTTACCCTGAGCATGGGCTGGATGAGGCCACGCTGTCGCACCATGCCGATGTGGCCATGTACGCCGCCAAGGCTGGCGGGCGCGATCAATACGTGATGTACGAGCCGGCGCTGGACCATCCCGAGCCGCGACCTGAATAATTTTGCAGAGAAGACCCATGAAACTCTTGATGATCGATAACTACGACAGCTTCACCTACAACATCGTCCAGTATCTGGGTGAGTTGGGGGCGGACGTGAGTGTGGCCCGCAACGACGAAATCAGCCTGGCGGACATCGATGCGCGCCTGGCAGCCGGTGAACTGGACCGGTTGGTCATTTCCCCCGGTCCCTGTTCCCCCGCCGAAGCGGGAATTTCGGTGGCGGCCATCCGGCACTTCGCCGGCAAGCTGCCGATTCTGGGGGTGTGTCTGGGCCATCAGGCCATTGGTGCGGCCTTTGGCGGCAAGATCATTCGGGCGCAGCAGCTGATGCATGGCAAGACCAGCGTCATCACGACGACCCAAGAAGGCGTGTTTGCCGGGTTACCTGCGCAATTTACCGTTAACCGCTACCACTCGCTGTCGATCGAGCGCGCCAGTTGCCCGGCCTGCCTGAAAGTGACGGCCTGGACCGATGACGGCGAGATCATGGGCATCCAGCACACCAGCCTTGACATCGAGGGCGTGCAGTTTCACCCCGAGAGCATCCTGACCGAGCACGGTCACGCCATGCTGGCCAACTTTTTGAAACCGCGCGGAGCAGACCATGCACAAAACAATTGATCTTCGCAGCGACACCGTCACGCAACCGACACCGGCCATGCGCGAGGCCATGCTGGCCGCGCCGCTGGGCGATGATGTCTTTGGTGACGACTCCAGTGTCAACGCCCTGCAGGCACGCATCGCCGAGATCACCGGCAAGGAAGCCGCACTGTTCATGCCCACGGGTACGCAAAGCAACTTGTGCGCGCTGATGGCCCATTGCGAGCGTGGCGACGAGTACATCGTCGGCCAGGGTGCCCACACCTACCGTTATGAGGGCGGTGGCGCGGCGGTGCTGGGCAGCATCCAGCCGCAGCCGCTGGCGCAAGGTGCCACAGGCGAGATGCAGCTGGCCGACATCGCTGCCGCCATCAAGCCCGATGACATCCACTTTGCCCGCAGCCGCCTGCTGTGTCTGGAAAACACCTGGAACGGCCATCCGATGCCACTCGCCTACCTGGCGCAGGCGACCGGTCTGGCCCGTGAACGCGGCCTGGCCACGCATTTGGACGGGGCACGTTTTTTTAACGCCGCCGTGGCCACGCCGGAAGCGGGCGCCGACGCCTTTGCTGCGGCCCGGCACATTGCCAGCTACTTTGACAGCGTTTCGGTGTGCTTCAGCAAGGGCCTGGGTGCACCGGTTGGGTCTGCGCTGTGCGGCTCGCGCGCCCTGATCGCGCGTGCCCTGCGTTGGCGCAAGATGCTGGGGGGCGGCATGCGCCAGTCGGGTGTGCTGGCCGCGGCAGCCTCCTACGCGCTCGACCACCATGTTGAGCGCCTGGCGCAAGACCACGCGCTGGCGCAGCGGCTGGCCCAAGGGCTGGCGGGCATCGACGCCCTGACGGTGCGCTCGGCACAGACCAATATCGTCTTTGTCGATGTGACCGGCGGGCACGGACCCGCCTTGTTGGCCTACCTGGAACAGCAAGGTGTGCTGGCCACCGGCCTGATCGGCTTGCGTTTTGTCACCCATCTGGACGTGGACGAGGCCGGCATCGACCACGCGCTGGCTTGTATCCACCAGTTTTTCAGGGCACAGGCTGGCCACACCCCGCGTGCTCAGACCGTAGGCTCGGCCGTGTATTGATTCCAGGGCGTCCTGTCCGACAATCCAGCCCATTCGTTTTTCAGAGACCACCATGCCCCAAGCCCTCACCATCACCCCGCAAGAAGCGCTGTTGCGCACCATCGAACACCGCGAGATTTTTCACGACGAGATGCTGCACATCATGCGGCAGATCATGGCCGGCGAATGGTCGCCGGTGATGCTGGCGGCCTTCATCACCGGACTGCGCGTCAAAAAGGAAACCATTGGCGAGATCACCGCAGCGGCGCAGGTAATGCGCGAGTTCTCCACCAAGGTTCATGTGGCCAATACCACCCACCTGGTGGACATTGTTGGTACCGGCGGCGACGGCGCGCACACCTTCAACATCTCGACCTGTGCCATGTTCGTGGCCGCGGCCGCGGGCGCCAAGGTCAGCAAGCACGGCGGGCGCAGCGTGTCCAGCAAGAGCGGCAGTGCCGACGTGATGGAGTCGCTCGGGGTCAACATCAACTTGGCGCCCGAGGCCATCGCCAAGTGCATTGAACAGGTCGGTGTCGGTTTCATGTTTGCCCCGAACCACCACCCGGCCATGAAAAACGTGGCACCGGTGCGCCGGGAAATGGGCGTCAAGACCTTGTTCAACCTGCTCGGGCCGCTGACCAATCCGGCTGGCGCGCCGAACATTTTGATGGGTGTGTTTCACCCCGACCTGGTCGGCATTCAGGTGCGCGCGCTGGAGCGTCTGGGCACCGAGCACGCGATGGTGGTCTACGGCAAAGACGGGCTCGACGAGGTCAGCCTGGGCGCAGCCACGATGGTGGGTGAACTCAAAGACGGCAAGGTCACCGAGTATGAAATCCACCCCGAAGACTTCGGCATGGCCATGGCCAGCACGCGCGCCTTCAAAGTCGAGACGCCCGAGCAATCACGCGCCATGTTGCTGGGCGTGCTGGACAATGTGGCGGGCTCGGCCAAGGATATCGTGGTGCTCAACGCCGGTGTGGCGCTCTATGCCGCCAATGTCGCCGCCTCCATCCAGGATGGCATTGGCAAAGCACGGGCCGCCATCGAGTCTGGTGCCGCCAAGGCCAAGCTCGAAGCCCTGGTCACGACCGCCCACGCCCTGAGCGCCGCCTGAGATGGCCTTGTTGAACACCGACGGGGCCTGGATTGCCATTGGCGTCTCGGTGCTGTTTGTTGTCGCGGGGCTGGTGCTGCACCGTGTATTTGTTAACGTTTTAAAAAAGGGCTCTCAGGAGCCAAACCAACATGACTGATATCCTGAACAAAATTGTGGCGGTCAAGCGCGAAGAAGTCGCTGCTGCCATCCAGCGCAAGTCACTTGCCGCCATGCGCTTCGATGCCGAGAGCCGGGTGTTGACGCGTGACTTTGTCGCTGCCCTGCGCGCCAAAATTGCCGCCGGCCAACCCGCGGTGATTGCCGAAATCAAGAAAGCCAGCCCGTCCAAGGGCGTGTTGCGGGCCGACTTCATTCCCGCGGACATCGCCCAAAGCTATGCCGAATATGGCGCCGCCTGCCTGTCAGTTTTGACCGATCAGCAGTTTTTTCAGGGCTGCATCGACTACCTCAAGCAGGCGCGGGCGTCCTGTCAATTGCCAGTGCTGCGCAAGGACTTCATGGTCGACGCCTACCAGATCTACGAATCGCGTGCCATGGGTGCAGATGCCATTTTGCTGATCGCCTCCTGCCTCGACGATGCGCAAATGAAGGACTTCGAGCAAATTGCCCGCAGCCTCGACATGGCGGTGCTTGTGGAAGTGCACGACGCACCTGAGCTGGAGCGCGCCCTCAAGCTCACCACCCCGCTGATCGGTGTGAATAACCGCAACCTCAAGACTTTTGAGGTTTCGCTCGACACCACACTGACTCTGATGCGCGACATTCCGGCCGACCGCCTGCTGGTGTGCGAAAGCGGCATTCATACCCGCGACGATGTGTTGCGCATGGGTGCTGCCGGTGTCAATGCCTTTTTGGTCGGCGAGGCCTTCATGCGCGCCGACGAGCCCGGCGAAGCCCTGGCGGCGCTGTTTGGCTGAGACTTGCGGGTGATGTCTTGACACCCGACCTGTTCGCCACCACCCCGAGCCAGCTGCAAAGGGCCGAGCCCGGCGACTGGCCGGTGGCACCTGGCTGGCAAGCGCTGGTGGACGGGTTTTTTGCGTCGCCGGCCGGCACCCAGCTGCTGGCGTTTTTGCGCCAGCGACTGGCCGCTGGCGCCGTCATTTTTCCGCCGCAGCCCTTGCGCGCACTGGCCTTGACCCCACCCGAGGCTGTGCGCGTGGTGATTCTGGGGCAAGACCCTTACCATGGGCGTGGTCAGGCCGAAGGCCTGGCCTTTTCGGTCGCACCCGGAGTGGCTTTGCCGCCGTCCTTGCGCAATATTTTCAAGGAGTTGCAGCGCGACCTGGGTCAGCCGCTGCCGACATTTCCTGTGCCGGGCGGCAGTCTGGTGCGCTGGGCGCGCCAGGGCGTGTTGTTGCTCAACACCTGCCTGACCGTCGAGGAGGGGCAACCTGCCAGTCATGCCGACAAGGGCTGGGAAGTGCTGACCGATGCCATCATCGGCGTCGTCTCCGCAGGTGCCGAGCCGGTGGTTTTCATGCTTTGGGGCGCCCACGCCCAAAGCAAGCGGCCGCTCATTGATGCCGCACGTCATCGGGTCTTGTGCGCCAACCATCCGTCGCCCTTGTCGGCCTTGCGGCCACCGCTGCCATTCATTGGTTGCGGCCATTTTTCGCAGGCCCGGGACGGGAGCCAGGTAAGCTTTGACACAGTCTGACGGAAAAAAACAAAAGACAGGCATTACAAAAGCCGAACTTAATGGCATAATCCGGGGTTCACCGTGGAGAGGTGGCCGAGTGGTTAATGGCAGCAGACTGTAAATCTGCCCTCTTACGAGTACGCTGGTTCGAATCCAGCCCTCTCCACCAGTGTTAGAAATTTAGTGTGGCACTGAAGCGAAGGCGCTGACGGGTTGACGGGTTCAGCTTTTAGGCGGGAGTAGTTCAATGGTAGAACCCTAGCCTTCCAAGCTAATGACGCGGGTTCGATTCCCGTCTCCCGCTCCAGTGTGCGCAGTGCAGGTACATCGCCCATTTGGCTCAGTGGCAGAGCACTCCCTTGGTAAGGGAGAGGTCCCGGGTCCGATTCCCGGAATGGGCACCATTTTGGTGTTTGGCATCAAAACGATTGTTGCGGGCTTGTTGCCTTTTTATTTGACCGTCTCTAAATTTTCGGAGTCTGAAAATGGGAAAAGAAAAATTCACACGAACCAAGCCCCACGTCAACGTGGGCACCATCGGTCACGTTGACCATGGCAAAACCACGCTGACGGCGGCCATCACCACCGTGCTGGCAGCCAAATTTGGCGG
>JBASJO010000027.1:0-5036 GCA_049655365.1 Rhodoferax sp.
GTGCGAACCCGAACACCCCCGGATGTGAAGTGGCTCCTCAATGAGCGAGCTGCCCTGGCCGGTGAAGTGTCAAAGGCCGAAGTGACTCAGGCGGGACTGCGGGCGAAGCAGGCACGCCTGGAGCACCAACTCGCAAAGGTGCAGTTTCTGATGGAGCGCTCGCAATGCGCCCAGACCCGTGCGCAGGCATCAATGGACGCATTGGACGCCACCATGGCCCTGGCGCACTCCCGGTTGGAACCCACTGCTGGCGGAGTCATTGAGGCCTGGGCTGGCAAGTATGGAAAGCGTGGCGGCCTGGGTGAATTCATTGCGCAATCGCTGCGCGAGGTGGCCCCGGCACCGCTAACGACTTCGGTTCTGATGGAGCTGGCCGCGCGCCACTTCGGAATCACATTTCCGCTGGCGCTGGACCGCAGGAGCTTCAATAAGTCGGTTAGCAGCTCGCTTTTTTGGCTTCGCAAGCGAGACCTGGCCGAGCCAATGCACAGCAGGGAGCTGGGTTCTCACGGGGTTTGGCGCTGGAAGGCGCAGATGCCCACGTTGAACGCGCTGCTGCAGCGCCAGCACCAGGTGCGGCCCCAGCAGGCCATCGGGTGCAGCTCGGCAAGCGGCCCACAGGAAGGGACGTAGCGTGGCGATGACCATGACGCGCACCCGGACGCAGACCACCTTGACGAAGCTGGCCGAGATGGTGGCCAACGTGCACGGTGAGCTTGCGTTCTTGGATGAGTTGCTGGAGTGCGAGGTGGCCGGCGCAGCTGAGTCCAAGGGGTCGCCGCCGGAGTTGTACGCGCGTCTGGTGGCGCGCCGGCTGCAGCTGGTCAGCAACCGTGATGCGCTCTACGCCACCGTCAGGCAGTTCGATGTCGGCATCGACCCTGAAGGGATTGGAATCGGCGATGGGTGGCGGACGAGGTTTGGCAACAGGCGGTTGGGGATAGCGACGTTGAAGCGGAGATACCTGACCGCCGGGTGAGCGCTGCCTACACGAGGTTGCAGCCACACCAGCTCAATAACCCCGAGGTTCCACATGCCCCCACTTCCCTTTGGCGCCCCGAAGCGCTTCCTCAGCATCTGCCTGCTATTTTGCTCGCTGGCGCTTACGGCCTGCAGCGCGCTCTCGGGCTCCACCGCCTTCTATAGCTTTGGCTTCGACGCAACAGCGCATAGCCCTGGAGTCGTGGTGCTTGACTATCGCTACTCGAGCGGGGACCGGGTTATTCGCGGGTTGTCCCGGGAGAGCAAAAACGACCCTAAGTTTAAAGGCGTCTACCAAGGCTCAATCGGCGGCCACCTACGCATCGGGGACAAGCTTTACGTCAAGTGGAAGGAGATTGACTCGGGCGTGGTTAGGGAAGTTACCGCGGACTTGGCCAACCGGCTTCCTTCGAGCATGGAGGATAAAAATCTCTACTTTGTGATTGGCGCCGAGACCGTTCATGTGTATGTGGCCGACATCAAGAGCGTGATTCCGAACGACTGCGTCCGGATTCGCAAGGAGCGGGCCCTTAACCCCAAAAACCCCGATTCGATAGCTCGAGGCTATTTCTGCACCAGTCAGCTGGACAAGATTTACCCCGAAACCAAAAACCTCAACAACTACCGGCAGAAACGGGAGCCCGCCTCGGCTCCATAGCCATCCAGCAACGATAAGCCGTCCGCTACACGCCCTATGAAAACAAAATTAACCAAGTACCTGCTGTTTGCGTCGCCACTGATTCTGGTCGCGATGGTGGGGCTCTGGCACTTACCGGTGGCGCTCGAGAGAGCAAGTCTAGACAAAGAGGTCGCGCGGCTATGTGCCATCGACGGAGGTGTGCATGTATTCGAAACGGCAAGCCTGCCCGCGGATAGGCCTGCTGTCGCCGAAACAGTGAGAATTCCCTACGATAGCGACACCACTAATTTTGGGTACTTCTACAAGTCATCGAAAGAGTTAATAGGAGGAAGAGGCGGCGAGTGGGGGCCCGGTCTTGAGAGGCTTGTCACAACAGTGGTGAAAACTGAGAACTTGAAGGTTATGGGTACCGAAGTCGTGTACGTGTCCTACGGGGGAGAGCTAATGGATGGATGGAAGCACGTCAGTGGCATCCACTGTCCGATGGACCAAGGTGGCCACAACAGCGTATTTCGGGCGGTCTTTCCCGTTGCAGATAAATGAACGGCGCCACCCCATCCTGACGGCCTGTGGAGTCCCGGAAAGCTACCTCGGCACCTTAGCCTTCCACCCCGGCTGCCGTCCACGCCCCAGCGCCGGCTGCTCACCCTCAATCAGCAGTTCCTCCTCCCGGTGACGCCCATGCGTGTACCCGCGCCACCAGAGCGACAAACCCACCGACAACGCATGCCTGAGAACATGCTTTAGCTTGTCCCCGGTGGACATCTTTCGGGTGTCCGTCCGCCAGGCAATTTCCGACGCGTAGTCCTTCAAATACTTGTTTGAGATGGCAAGGTACGTACCCTCGACCGAGCGGCGCATACGGGCATTGAAGCTCTCCGCCTGGTTGTTGCTGGTGCCCTTGCCGTCGCTGTAGCCTACCGAGTGATTGATGGTCCTGTGGTCGGCAAAGAGACCCTTGAAGCTGGCGTAGGCCGGGTCTTCGTCACTCATGATGATGGACTCGGCAGAGGCATGCTGCTTGGCCATGGCGGTCACCGTCTTGGTGGACTCACTCAAAGCGATGGCAACCCGTGTGGCTGATGAGCCTTTGCCCTCGCTCACACCGCGCTGGCACATCACCAGCAGCAGGCGCCTGTCCAGTGGTTGCTTGGCGGTCTTGCCGAACTTCGGAGGTTTGGGCGGACCAATCAGCTCGGAGCCATCCGCGGGCTTGAGCAGCTCGGCCGGAATCTTTGGCGCGCCGCCAGAGCGGCTGCCCTGGGGCTTATTGCGTTTTTCCTTGTAGCGGCGCCCGTTGACGTCCATGCCGTCCATCTCGTGAACACCGGCCAGCGGCCCCTTGTCAAAGCCCCGCGTGATGCCTTCGCGCAGCTTGTGCGCCAGCGTGAACACCGTGGCGTAGGCAACGTCCCAGTCCCGCCGGAGCTTCAGAGCCGGCACACCGGCCGCGCCATTGACCCAGGAGAACGCGATTTTGAGAATCTTGGTCAGCGGCAGCTTGTGGTCGGCAAACACCGTGTTCGACGTGACTGAGAACCGCTTGCCGCAACACTTGCACTTCCAACGCAGTTCCTTGGCCGCCCAGTAGTGCCTGTCGATGGTGCCGCAGTGCGCGCAGGGCATCTCTTTGGTTGACCCCCACTGGGCTTCGGCCATGAACATCACGGCCTGCTTCTCGGTCAGCTTCTCCAGGTCTTCGTGACCAAAGCCAACCGCGCTGGTGGACAGGTGGAATGCCGCCGTGCCGGTGCGCTTGCGCAGCGGGAACAGCTTGCGCTTCTCCGGCTCCGCTGCCCCTGTGGCAGATGCACCTGCAGGCGCCACAGCTGGCGAGAGAAGCCCGGGCGGGCCAGGCAGGATGAGCGCGGTGGCCATGCCTTAGCCCCGCATCAGGAACGCGACATAGTCTTCGGCCTTGGCCATTTGCGCCGGCCCCTGCGTCGCCGGGAAGTTGGCACCGCGGTGCCGCCTAAAGCCCGTCTTGGCAGGCTCTGGCAAGGCGTTGGCATCGAACATCTCAATGCCGTTCATCCTGACCGCGGCTGGCAGGATAAGCGCCGGCCGGTCGCCTAGGACGTCCTTGTCGAAGTACGTCCAGCAGATGGCGCGCAGCAGCAGGTCGGCCGGCAGCAGGGCCTTCAGCCCGTAGGTGAAACTTGATGCGCGGTCGCCGACGATGTCTTCTTTGAAGATGGCCGTGTAGACCCCGCGCTGGTTGCCCACCTGCGAAACCTCCACTGTGGCGAGCTCGGCGCCGCGCATGTCGCCGGTGGACTTTTCAATCACCGCGCACAGACGCGTGGCATAGGCGCAGCGGCGGTCGGGCGCCGGGGATGCCGGCGCCTGGTCCTCACGGTAAAGAACGCGTGTCAGGGCCCTAGCCACCAGGTCCCACAGGCTGCCAGCCCAGCGGGGGTAGCCGTTGACCTCGTCGGTCTCAACCGTGCCCGTGCCCTTGAGCGAAAACGCCACGGCGTAGTCCGACCAGGCCTCTTGCTTGCGGTATGCAATGTCCAGCGTCGCCATGAGGTTGCCGGGATTTCGGGTGGTCAGATGACCGGAGTGCAGGAGAACGCGCAGCATCAGACGAGCTCGATGGACCAGGTCTGGGCGTAGTCGGCCTTGTCGACACGCTCCAAGCCGGTCAGGCGCATCCGGTTCTTGTTGGCCCACAGCAGCAGCGCACTGGTCAACTCGGGCAGGACGTCGTTGCCGCTCTTGTCGTCCAGAAGGCGGGCGCGGACGGTGTTGCGGCCAAGCTCAATGTCGCGCTGTTCATTGACAGTCAGGATGCCCACGATGGGCGGCAGTGCCATCATTTCGACATTGGGGAGGTTGCGGCCTTGGCGGCGCATGGGGCGGACGTGAACTTTCATGATGTTTCCTAAAGAACTAAAGATGGCCTGAAGTGGCCCGCTGTGTAGTCAGTGGATTGCCCATTTTTTAAACATACATTGAATTCGATGCACCGTGCCGGTGGCGCGGTAAATGGCTTTAGGATGCGTGCATCAAAAACGATGTATGACAGCCCGAATTGAAGCCACGTGAGGTTTACGAGGCTCGGTCTAAATCGCTCATTAAAGAACTGCGTGAGTCCAAGCAGGTCTCTTACAAGGACCTGGCTCGACGGCTTGAGGCCTACGGCGTGTTCATGACCGACCGAGTACTGATTAACCGCATCAACCGCGGTGGGTTCAGCTTCGCCTTCGCGCTGATGGTCCTGGACGCCCTGGGGCAGCCGACTCTGGACGTGCCCAAGCTCTCCAGCACCATGCCAAGGGTCAAGGCCCCCGTCCCGGCGCGCACCTCGTAGGCGTTCAAGGGGTGCTGTCATGGTGCCCGTCCTGCTTGTCATTGAATTTCCCGAAGCCCCTATCCGCCGGCACGGTGTGGCCGAGCACGCGCGCGGCCC
>JBASJO010000028.1:0-2486 GCA_049655365.1 Rhodoferax sp.
TTACAGGTGCGTCCACCGGTATCGGTGCGGCCTGTGCAACTGCCTTCGGGGCACTCGGTTGCAAAGTGGTGGTTCACTACAACAGTTCCGCGGCCGCTGCGGCAGCGGTGGCTGAGGCGGTCGAAAAGGCAGGTGGCGAGGCGCTGGTGGTGCAGGGTGATCTGCGCCGCAGCAGCGAGTGCGAGCGGGATGTCGCTGAAGCCGTCAAGCGTTTTAACCGCATTGATGTGTTGATCAACAACGCGGGTGCCCTGGTCAAGCGCTTGCCCATCACCGACCTCAGTGATGAAGTATTCGACGACATCATTGATCTGAATGTGCGCTCGATGTTGATGTGCACCAAATATGCCGTGCCTCACATGCCACAGGGCGCTGCCATCATCAACCTGACCAGTATTGCCGCGCGCCACGGTGGCGGACCGGGTGTCAGCCTGTACGCTGGCTCCAAGGGGTTTGTCAGCACAGCCACCAAGAGCATGGCCAAGGAGCTCGTGGGACGGAAGATTCGTGTCAATGCCGTTGCCCCTGGTGTCATCACCACGCCGTTCCATGAAAAATTCTCCACGCCTGAACAGCTCGAAACGATGCGTTTGACGATTCCGATGGCGCGACTCGGCACGGCCGAGGAGTGCGTTGGCGCATTCCTTTATCTCGCCTCGGAAAAACTGTCCAGTTATGTCACCGGGCAGATCATCGAGGTCAATGGCGGGCAGTACATGCCTTGATACTGACTATTGTCAAAGCCCAAGTGAATATGATGAGGACGATGTGATGGTTGAACGTTTTTCTGCCGAAGCCTTGACGCGCTTCGCTGTCGACTTGCTGCAAAAGGCGGGCATGGATGCCGTGCTGGCCGAAGCCGTGGCCCGGACGCTGGTTGAGGGCGACCTGTTGGGTCACGACACCCATGGCTTGGCCTTGCTGGCACCTTATGTCAAGGAGCTCGAAAACGGCACCATGGCAAGCTCGGGCGCACCCGAGGTGCTCTCCGATCGGGGCGCCTCGCTGCTGTGGGACGGGCGGCGTTTGCCCGGGCCGTGGCTGGTGCTGAGCGGCATCGATGCGCTGGTGCCGCGTGCGCGCCAGTATGGCAGTGCCACGCTGGTCATCCGGCGCAGTCACCACATCGCCTGCCTCGCCACCTACCTCTTGCGCGCCACCGAAGCCGGTTTCATGCTGGTGCTGGCAAGTTCCGACCCGGCGGTGCAAAGCGTGGCGCCCCACGGCGGCACGCGGCCGGTCTTTACCCCGAACCCGATCGCCGCGGGCATTCCGACCTCGGGCACACCGTTTCTCGTCGATATTTCGTCCTCGATCACCACCAATGGCATGAGCGCCAGGCTGCACAAGGCGGGCAAGCAGTTTGACGAAGCCTGCATGCTGGATGCCGACGGCCAGCCAAGTACCGACCCGGGCGTGCTCACCACCAGCCCGCCCGGAACCATCCTGCCGCTGGGTGGGCTGAGTTCGGGGCACAAGGGCTATGGCCTGGCGCTGTTGGTCGAGGCGCTCACCGGCGGGCTGGCCGGCCATGGTCGCGCTGACCCGCCAGACGGTTGGGGCGCCACGGTGTTCATGTCGCTTTATGATCCGGCGGCCTTTGGCGGCACCACAGACTTTCTGCGCCAGACCGATTGGTTGGGCGAGGCCTGCAGAAGCAATCCGCCGAGGCCCGGTTTCAGTGAGGTGCGCATGCCTGGCGACCGTGGGCTGGCGCGACTGAAGGCGCAGCTGGACGCGGGCATCAGCCTGCATCCGAGCATCCCGCCGATGTTGCGCGACTGTGCGCAGCGCTACGGCATGCAGATGCCTGCGTCGCTTGAAAATTAATGGTGAAGCCCTGGCATGTTTTGGCCGACGACCTGACTGGTGCGCTCGACAGTGCTGCGGCATGGGCTGACGCTGGCGATGTGCCGGTGTTTCTGGATGCGCCTGAAACATCCGCTCAGCCGGTGCAGGTCGTTGCCACCGGGACGCGCGATGTGCTGCCCGCCAGCCTGCCGGCCCTGTTGACCCCCAGTTTGGACTGGCTTGTCGCCAGCGGCAGCGCGTTCAAGAAAATCGACAGCCTGTTGCGTGGCAATACCTTTGCCGAGATCGCTTGGCTCATGCGCAGCGGGCGCTTTGCCGGCGTGGTGTTTGCGCCGGCCTTTCCTGCACAAGGGCGCTTCACGGCGCAGGGACAGCACTGGGTGGCGCCGCCACACCAGCCCGACGGGCCGCGCACGCATGAACACCCCGGCACGCTGGTGCAAGCCTTTGCCGATGTGGGCCTGACGGCGCGCATTCCTTTGCGGGTGCAGGACTGCTTGCAAGAGGGCGGCGAGGTGCTGATTCCTGACCTGCTGAGTGACGCGGACATGGACCAGCTCGCCAGTTTGGCGCACAGCCGTCAGGCGCAGTCATGGCTGTGGTGTGGCAGCGCGGGGCTGGCCTGGGCGCTGGCGCGGCAGGTCGCAGCCGCAACACCGGCACCTGTCACCATC
>JBASJO010000029.1:0-6197 GCA_049655365.1 Rhodoferax sp.
GCGATTTGCCGACTTTGCACAGCCGGATCCTCCGAACGTCCAAAATCTCGCAGTTGCCCTTCGCCGGGCCCGTAAAATCCGGGGTTTGTAGCAGTGCCCCCCTTAATCTGAAGGAATAACCGATGAGCCCCTTACCGCCCGACCTGTCTGACCGTGATGGAAAAATCTGGATGGATGGCCAGATGGTGGAATGGCGTGACGCCAAGATCCACGTTCTGACCCACACCTTGCACTACGGTTGTGGCGTCTTTGAAGGGGTGCGCGCCTACAAAACGGCCGACGGCACCGCCATTTTCCGGCTCGAAGAACACACCCAACGGCTGCTCAACAGCGCCAAGATCCTGCGCATGAGCATCCCGTTCAGCAAGGAGCAAATCATGCAGGCGCAGGTCGACGTGGTGCGTGCCAACCAGCTTGAGTCGTGCTACTTGCGTCCCTTGAGCTGGATCGGCAGCCGCAAACTCGGCGTCAGCCCCAAGGGCAACCACATCCACCTGATGGTGGCGGCCTGGGCCTGGGGTGCTTACCTGGGCGACGAAGGCATGACACGCGGCATCCGCGTCAAGATTTCCAGCTACACCCGCCACCACGTCAACATCACCATGACGCAGGCCAAGGCGGTGAGCAACTACACCAACTCCATCCTGGCGAACACCGAAGCACTGGATGATGGTTACGACGAGGCCATGCTGCTCGATGCCAACGGTTTCGTCAGCGAAGGCTCCGGCGAAAACGTCTTCGTCGTGAAAGATGGCGTGGTCTACACCCCCGACCTGTCGGCCGGTGCGCTCAATGGCATCACCCGCAACACGGTGCTGCACATCTGCAAGGACCTCGGCATTGAAGTGGTGCAAAAGCGCATCACCCGTGACGAAATCTACATCTGCGACGAAGCTTTCTTCAGCGGCACCGCAGCCGAGATCACGCCGATTCGCGAGCTGGACCGCATTGAGCTGGGCAAGGCCGGTTACGTGGGTACCCGCGGCCCGATCACCGAAAAAATCCAGAGCGCGTTCTTTGACATCGTCAACGGCCGCAACCCCAAATACGCCCACTGGCTGACGAAAGTCTGAAACTTTGCGGGACAGACCAAGATTTGCGAAGCAAATTTGCTCTGTCCTCAACTGATCAAAGGACCCCCATGACAAACGCAACTGTAGAACTGCTGGCCAAAGACCTGAACCACCAGGGCGGGGTGTATTGCCCCAGTCCGCTGGCCGACATGAAGCTGTGGAACAGCCATCCCAAGGTGTATCTGGACGTGGCCCGCACTGGCCAGGCCAAGTGCCCCTACTGCGGCACGGTGTACAAGCTCAAGGAAGGCGAGCATTTCCACGGTCATTGATCGGTGAAGCGCGCCCTCATCGTCGCCCCGCAATGGATTGGCGACGCGGTGATGACCGAGCCGCTGTTGCGTCGCCTCGCCGCTCGGGATGAGCAGCTTACCGTCGGCGCTTTGCCCTGGGTGGCGCCGGTTTACCGGGCCATGCCGCAAGTGGCCGATGTCATTGAATTCCCGTTCGCCCACGGCGGCCTGCAATGGCGTGAACGCTGGCGCCTGGCCAGCCAGATCAGGGGCCGATTCGATGTGTCCTACATTTGTCCCAATTCGCTCAAGAGCGCGTTGTTGCCTTTTCTGGCCGGCATTCCGAAGCGGGTGGGTTATCTGGGCGAGGCGCGCTACGGGCTTTTGACGCAGCGCCTGGCCAACCCGGCCAGGGGGCAGCGCCCGCCGATGGTGGCGTTTTACTCGGCCCTGAGCGGTGAGCCGAATGTGGCGGCTGACCGGCCACAGCTGCAACTCGCTGTGCAGGAGGTGGATGCCACCTTGCGCGCCTTGAGCCTGACACGCCTGGGTTACCACGTGTTTGCACCAGGCGCCGAATATGGCGACGCCAAACGCTGGCCTGCCGCCCACTTTGCCGCGCTGGCAGAACAACTGGATTTGCCGGTGGTGCTGCTGGGTTCGGGCAAGGAAGCCGCGCTGTGCGCCGCCATTGCCGATCCGGTCAACGTGCAGCGCCCGGGGCACTGCATCAATCTGGCGGGAAAAACCACCCTGGTTCAAGCTCTAGGGGTCATTTCGGCTTGTAAAAGCACGGTGAGCAATGATTCTGGCCTGATGCACGTGGCGGCGGGCTTTGGGGTGGCGCAGGTGGCCATTTTCGGCTCCAGCAGTCCGCTGCACACCCCGCCGCTCAATGCACTGGCCAAGGTGGTGTGGCTTAAATCGGATGCCGACTACCAGCCGCCACTGATGTGCGCACCCTGCTTTCAGCGCGTTTGCCCGCTGGGGCACACGCGCTGCCTCAATGACGTGCTGCCATCCCGGGTCAGGGCCTTGCTGGCGTAAAAAAAAGCCACCCGAGGGTGGCTTGTAAAGGTTCCCCCCGAAGGAGGAATGTCGTTGGAAACTTCACGAACTCAGAGACGACATCAAAGAAGATCAAGGACGTTGACTAAGGTCTGTGCTTCATGACTGTGACAGCAGTGAGGTGAACTGTAGCGGCCATGCGATGGCCCGGGTATCCCCCAATTGGGGGGTTTTGATACCTATTTTTTGGGTAGTTCAAGCACGAAGGTGGCACCGCCGCCGGGCCGATCCTCGCAGGTGACGCGACCGCTGTGGCGCTGGGCGATGGCCTTGACCAGTGCCAGTCCCAGGCCGACACCGCCATCACGCTCGGTGGCGCCAGGCAGCCGGTAAAAGGGTTCGAAAATGCGTTCGCGCAATTCAGGCGGGACACCCGGCCCATGGTCCGACACCCGGATCACCACCTGGCTCTCGGTTTGGCTCAGGCTCAGGTGGATCTCGCCGGCGCCGTAGCGGCGGGCGTTTTCCAGCAGATTGCGCACGGCACGGCGCAGCAGCTTGCTGATGCCCGGGACCGCCAGCTCGGTGATGGCCGTGTCTGCATCCAGTTGCGCGGGCAAATCCAGTTCGGCATTGACCCGGGCGCATTCTTCGGCAGCCAGCCCGATCAGGTCCACGGATTCGATGGTGCCCAGGTCGGCCTCGCGCGTATCAAGTCGGCTGGCCAGCAGAATCTCCTCGATCAATTGGTCGAGTTCATTGATGTTGCGGGTGATCTCGGCCTTGAACGCCGACGAGGTGCCGGCGCTCATCAGTTCCAGCCCCATGCGAATGCGCGTCAGCGGCGAACGCAGCTCATGCGAGGCATTGGCCAGCAGCGATTTTTGCGAAGCCAGCAGCGCTTCGTGCGAGTGCACCAACGTTTGCACACGTTCGGCGGCCTGGTTGAAACGCCTGGCCAGGAACGCCACTTCGTCCTCGCCGGTTTCCGGCACGCGGGCTGACAAATCGCCTTCTCCCCATTGCTGCACGCCGTTTTGCAGGCGCTCCAGCCGGCGTGTGAGGGTTCGCACAATCGGGTAAGTGGCCAGCGCCACAGCCAGGCCGACCCACACCAGCATCCAGGCAAAGCCAAAAGGCGGGCGGCTCCAGAACGAAGGTGGTGCGCGCATCAGGTGCATGCGCATGGTTTGTCCGTCGTGCATGCGCACCACAAATTCGGGCCCGCCACGGCCAGGGTTTTTGCTACCGGGATGCGTTCTGGGGCGGTTCGGGTCAGTCAGTGCATCGGGGTCGTTTTCTGCCAGCTCGGTGGGCGGCAACAGGGGCGTGAGTTCATAGCGGCGCATCATGCCGGGGCCGGGCGGATCGTGCCGCTGCGGCCCCAGCGCGTCGTCGCCGGGCAGGGCGCGGGAGCGCCCCTTGCCAATGATTTGACCAGCCTGGTTGCGCACCTCGATGTCGCGCAGCGGCGGCTCGGCGGCCAGCCGCCAGGCCCAGCCCACCAGCAAAATGAGCACGGCCACGGCCAGCACCACGGCCAGCCAGATGCGAACATAGAGTTTGTTGAACAAGTTGGCCTCTTGGCGCTTCAGTCTTGTTGGCGGGCAAACACATAACCCACGCCGCGCACCGTCAGGATGCGTTTGGGGTCTTTGGCATCCACCTCGATGGCGGCGCGGATGCGGCCCATGTGCACGTCGATGGAGCGGTCGAAGGCTTCGAGCTCGCGCCCGCGCACGGCTTCCATGATCTGGTCACGCGTCAGTACGCGTCCGGCACGCTCGCCCAGGGCCACCAGCAGGTCAAACTGGTACGAGGTCAGCTCGCAGACCTGGCCGGCCACGCTGACCACGCGCGCATCGCGGTCAATTTCCAGGCTGCCAAAACGCATCACGTTGCCGTTGCTCGGCGCTGGCGTCTCGCCATGGCGGCGCAGCACGGCGCGCACGCGCGCCAGCAGTTCACGCGGCTCGAAGGGTTTGGGCAGGTAGTCGTCAGCGCCCATTTCCAGCCCGATGATGCGGTCCATCGGGTCGCCCTTGGCCGTGAGCATCAGAATCGGTGTCTGGGCCAGCGCGCCGGGCAGGGACCGAATGCGCCGGCACACTTCCAGGCCATCGATGTCGGGCAGCATCAGGTCCAGAATCACCAGGTCAGCGGGCTGGGCCTGCAAGGCGGCCAAGCCGCTCAAGCCCTCGCCGGCATGCGCGACCTGGTAGCCGGACTGGCCCAGGTACTCGCTGACCATGTGGGCCAGACGGGCATCGTCCTCGATCATCAGCAGGTGTTGGTTCATGGGTTTGAGTCTAGTGTCTGGTGGCATCCAGCGCTTGAAGGGGGGGTAAAGTTGGGTAAATCAGGCCGGTTTCACGCGCGCTGCCAGCCATACCAGCAGCAACACCGGCGCGCCCAATAGGGCGGTGGCGGTGAAGAAGTGTTGGTAGCCAAACGCATCGACATAAACCCCCGAATAGCCGGCGATAAATTTTGGCAACAGCAGCATCATGGAGCTGAACAGCGCGTACTGGGTGGCCGAGTAATTGACATTGGTCAGGCCGGAGAGGTAGGCAATGAAAGCGGCCGAGGCAATGCCACCGGCCAGGTTGTCGGCCGAGATCACGAAAATGAGTCCGGTCAGGTCGTGGCCGCGCGTGCTCAGGGCCGCAAACAGCAGGTTGCTGGCGGCGCTGAGCACCGCGCCCAGCATCAGCACCCGCATCACCCCCAGGCGCATGGCCATGGCCCCGCCAATGAAAGCCCCGGCCAGCGTCATGATGACGCCGTAGACCTTGGTCACGGTGGCGACTTCGGCCTTGGTGTAGCCCATGTCGACATAAAACGGATTGGCCATGATGCCCATCACCACGTCACTGATGCGGTAGACGGCAATCAGCGCCAGAATGAGGGCCGCCTGCCATTGGTAGCGGCGCAAGAAATCGGCGAACGGTTCGATCAGCGCGCCGCGCAGCCAGTCCAGGGCGTTCTTGGCGGCGGGCATGGGGCGGCGCAAGGGTTCGGGCGACAGCAACACGGTGACGATACCCAGTGCCATGCTGGCCGCCATGACCAGGTAAGCGGTATGCCAGGCGCCATGCTGGTAGCCGCTGGTCACCGTTTGGACCCCAGCCGCAATCCACAGCACACCGGCCCCGGCCCAGATCATGGCCAGCCGGTAGCCGGTCTGGTAGGACGCCGCCAGCGCGGCTTGCCGGTTGATGTCGGCTGACTCGATGCGAAAGGCATCGAGCGCAATGTCCTGCGTGGCCGAGCCAAAGGCCACCGCCAGCGCACCCCAGACCACCGGCGTGAGCGCCACCTGCGGGTCGTTGAAGGACATGGCAATCAGGCCCCACACAATGGCCAGTTGTGACAGCAGCAGCCAGCTGCGCCGGCGCCCGAGCCAGCGCGTGAGCAGCGGAATCGGCAGCCGGTCCACCAGTGGCGCCCACAACCACTTGAAGGCATAAGCCAGGCCGACCCAGCTCAGGTAGCCAATGGTGGTGCGGTCAATGCCGGCCTCGCGCAGCCAGAAGCTCAGGGTGCCCAGCACCAGCAGCAAGGGCAGACCGGCTGAAAACCCCAGGATCAGCATGCGCAGGCTGGCGGGCTCCAGATAGACCCGCAAGGTGCTCGTCCAGGAAGGTTTGGCAGCGGGAGTGGAGGCGGATGCAGTCATGCCGGAATAATAAGCGCTCAGGCTGCGAGCAGCCAGCCGGCCAGCGCCGCCAGCGGCACGACCACGACGGGTGATTGCCGGCCATAAACCAGCAGTCCGAAGGCCGCCAGTGCCAGTGCAAAATCACTGCGCGCGTGAATGGCACTGGTCCATACCGGGTCATAAAGCGCCGCACCAAGAATGCCGACAACCGCTGCGTTGATG